>DAIUCR010000001.1:0-47700 GCA_036846065.1 Patescibacteria group bacterium
GGTGGGGAAAAGAAACAATCCGAAGTTCTCCAGCTTTTAGCGCTCAAGCCAAAGTTCGCATTTCTTGATGAGATAGACTCTGGTGTTGATGTTGATGCGATGAAGCGCATCTTTGCGGTCATTGAACATCTGCGTAAGGAGGGCGTCGGTTTCTTGCTTGTGACACACTACAGCAATATCTTAAAGAGTCTTACTCCTGATCATGTGCATGTTATGAAAGATGGAAAGCTTGTGCTCTCGGGAGGAAAAGAACTCGCCGAAAAGATCGCTCATGATGGTTTTGATACTATTGCGTAATAATCATGCCTACGAAAGACGACATTATTGCAGCATTAAAGACGGTCATTGATCCAGAGATACATATTGATGTATGGACGCTCGGGCTTATTTACAATATCGAGATAGGAGAGGATGGTATCGACGTCTTAATGACACTCACGACGCCATTTTGCCCGTACGGAGATGAGATTGTTCAGAAGGTGGAAAAGTCACTTAAGGGTTTTGGTGTTGAAGTGCGCGTGGATCTCACCTTTGAACCAGAGTGGCAACCACCCGAAGATATCAAGATCGCGCTTGGGATTTCATGATACAAAAAAAACACCCCGAATTGGGGTGTTTTTTTAGAGCAATATTTATTTTGTTCCTGCTCCTCCTGCCGCGACTGCACCAACGATCGCTTTGACTTGTTCGTATGTGAGTGCGCCGTTGATAGGTAACTGCTTCCCAGTCTTTCGGTTGTAGACCACGCTGAAAGGAGTTCCTCGTACACCCGCGAGAACACCGCTTTCAAAGTCTTTTTCTATTCGCGCTGCATATTTTCCGCTCGAGAGACATGCGTTGAACGCTCCCACGTCGAGTCCGACAAACTCTGCGACGAGTGGAAGTTGCGACTCATCGAGTCCATTGTTTCCCGGGGTGATCTCAAAGATCCTGTCAGTGTATTTCCAGAATGCATCATTGCCTCCAAGTTCACCTGCGCACTCAAGTGCCTCTGCTTCCTTTCGTGCCTTAGGATGAAGTTGGTCGAGTGGCCAGTGGCGATAGACCCAAGCGACTGAACCGCTTTTTCCGTAATTCTCCATCACTTGGAGCATTGTTGTGTGGAAGCGTTTGCAATATGGGCACTCTGTATCCGAGTATTCGATGATCACTACATCTGCTCCAGGGTTTCCGAGTACATGATCTTCTTGTGTGATGGCGAGTACGTCAGCCGGTACTCCAGTCGTCTCTTCTTGGTCTTGATTATTCACGATACCCGCTCTTGCGCCTCCGTCAGATTTTGGATCAGAAAAAATGATCGCACCTGCAATGAGGACTCCGGCGAATACTATTGAAAGGGGTATGCTGAGATCTTCAAATTTGCTTTGTTTCTTCTCGAGTTCGGGTGTGGTTTTTTCGGACTCCATATATGTAGTAAAGTTAGATTAAGTTTAAGTAATCACGGACTCTTGCTTGCTCGTCGCTCAGTTGAAGTCTCAATAAATATATTTGGACTTCTCCCTCGCTTGGGCGAAGTAAAGTTGTCTGATTATAGCATGCATGAAGTGGCATACAAATTGAAGAAGTTTGTTGTATTGACAGATCGTAATTCACTGACATAATCAAAATAGTTGTTTGGTGGTTCATTTGAATAAAAGGAGTACGGTCATGAGTCATGCTTCGTCAGAAAGAGGGGCCCTCTTTGAGCAACGCCAAGCGGGCAGTGAAGAATTTTGCAGCGTATGTTTTTCCTTGATGGGTTTCTCGAAAGAGCGCAATATCGAAGATCCTATTCGCTTTACGGGTGGTGCTGCTTATATTCGTGGCGTTGGACAAGTTTGCCACGACTGCAATAAGGAGGCACCAAAAGAGAAAGAGTGAATCAGGGGGGGTGTCTTATGGATAAGATCACTACGAATACGTCCATTCTACTTCATTTTGGGGAATGGAAGACGCGCAGGATATTCCGTGTCGCCATGTGTCGTGTTCCAAGAAAGGGTGACATGCTCGGTCTGATCTTCGTTGGCTTTGATACGAAAGGAGTGGCTATTCTTCATCAGGTTTGTGAGGTGCGTAATGTTGTACGCCGTAATTTTGATGGGAATCTGTGCGTCACTGCTGCGATAAGGTCGGAATTTAAAACTCCATTTGCTCATATTGATGCGGAGGATTGCTATGTGCTTTCTGTTTAAAGCAACGTGCTTTGCTTCGTAAAGCTGTCTTTAGAAATTAAAGACAGCTTTTTCTTTTGAGACGAACTCCTTGCTCCTTCCCCCTCGCTGCGTTAGTATGCCGATATGACACAAAAACCCAAGCCCAAGCGCAGAAGCGGGAAAAAGGTCTCTCATCAATCAGCGCGTTCGACGATGACTCATAGTGGCCAGCGTGCTGTTTTTGCGAAAGGAGTGATCGGTTCTGACTCTATTCTTCATGATGGTCGCCCACAGGTCGCTTTTGTCGGCCGCTCGAATGTTGGCAAGTCTTCCACGATCAACGCACTGCTTGGTGCGAAATTTGCCCGCGTGAGTATGACTCCGGGAAAGACTCAGGAGATCAATTTTTTCCTCGTCAATAATAAACTCTATTTTGTTGACCTTCCTGGTTATGGATTTGCACGTATCACACAGAAGGGTGCAGACAAGATCCGTAAGCATATTGTGTGGTATCTCTCGGGTGGTGAGGCGAATCCCGCTGCGATCGTGCTTATTATTGATGCATGTGTCGGACTTACTGAGTATGACCGCGAACTTATTTCCGTTGTTGCACAGGAGGGGTACGAGCTTGTTATTCTTGCAAATAAGATCGATCGCTTGAATCAATCCGAGCGAGTGAAGGCACTGCGCGCACTCACAGGAGAACTTCCTTACGCCACGATCGTACCATTTTCGGCAAAAACAAAAGAAGGCGTTGGAATGGTTCGTGAACAACTTTTCGTACTTGCGAGAAAGGGCGCAAAAGAAACTGCACAACAGCAAAAAGAGGAGGCTCTGCGCGTACTCCAACCCGAGGAATAGCTTCATTCCGTTCTGAATCTAAGTAGTAGGGTTTTAATTAGCGCATCTGTCAATATATGCAGTTATCTCATCGTCCTTAGAATAAAGAGAGGGTATTTGTACATTGACAGGCAAAAGAAGGATCTGTCTTTATGAAGGAGTGTCGACATGACTCAAACCCGAACACCGAAGAAGAGCTATTGGGGGAACCCTAAGCTCGTAAATCGTATCAAGGAGTTGATCGAAAAAGAACGCGTGCTCTTGAAAGGCGAAGGACGTGATGGGGGATTTTCTCTCGAACGTCCATTGCAATATATCGCGACGCAGCTCAATAAAGAGTTCAAAGAATATCTTACGGCAGAAAAACACCGGATCACACTCATTTCGCTTCGCTCAAAGATCGGTAATCGTAAGGCTCTCGATGATATCGTGTGGACCAAGGAGCGAGGGCTCCTGCTTGGGCAATATGTTGCCGAAGGTTGGCCGCTCGATAAGTATTATCGGGACTATCCCTTCATTCCGAAGGTCATGATCGATGATCGCGCGAAACAATTGCGCGGCGGTAGTCATGAAAAGAGTCCTGTTCCGACCGTGCACGGTATCTTGCGGTTGGTTCCTGATGGTGCGACAGTCGTACCTTTTGAGCTTCCGCATAGTGATGTAAACGAACCGATCGTGCTTCAGTCTGAAGGAGTAAGTGGTCTCATGCTTTTAAATGGCATACAGATCGGTTTACCCTATGATGGTCGCATGTCACGGAACGTTCCTCGTTGTGCGATGGAAATAGCGGAACGTGAAGGGCTTGCCGTCTTTCTTACTGGCGGCTTGATGCATTTGCGCTTGAAGCAGGCTCATGGAAACTCTCGGAATTTTGAAGCACGCACTTCCGCAATGGATCTTGATCTTGATGTCATGGATCCGAATTATAAGCGGTCAGTGCTCAAGATGATGAACAGTAGTGATGATGTTGCGAAGGTTGTATACACGACATTGCTCGAGAATTTCGAGAACCTTCGTGCTGCTTTGCGGAAGATCTTTTCTCACACACGTCAATCTGGAGGGGGGCCGCGTTATACGGTGCCTATCTATCTTCAGCTTGGTGCGCCGGAAGAATTGCTCATCACTATTGGTGCGTATTATGAATTGCGCATCGAGACGTTCCATCGTCGTGCGCTCCTGCAAAAACGTATTCAAGAAGCTCAGGCACGCTTGAATACGGCGTGGACGCAAGAGAAGCAGAATGAGTATGAAATGTTGGTTGCAGAGCTTTCTCGGACCGTGCTCACGAACGTGCATGATCGGTACCATATTGATGCGTACGAAAAAGTGCGCTCTTACGTCGTCGCGCAGCTTCAAGATGCGATCCCAGGAGTGCATGTTATTGGTTCGATGCATTCCTTTGTGCAGTTTCAGGATCAGGTCATCGAGCTCAAGCATGTCGGTAATGACGCGCTGTCGCTCGCGCTTATTGATGACTATATTCAGAGCGAGGGGAATAATGCGACGCGGACGGAAACACTCGCGGATTTTGTGGTGTTGTGTAACCGCTATAATCCGCACGTCGGAGAAACCTTTATCGACAATACGCGCTTCAATGAGAAAAAATCCGTTCCAGTGCTCTTGCTTCCCGTTGCAATCGACGGTGAGTATATAAAAAAGAAATTCAAGGAACGAGGACTCTCTGGTGGTCAGACCAAGATACAGAAGCTCGTCGGCCACGATCGTTTTCTTCCTCAGGTCGTCGTGCTTTCCCGAAAAGAACAAAATTGGATGTTCGATCTGTACGGGATACCCAGTATTCAGTATTTGGGTGGCCCGCTCAAGGATAAGGCGACATGGAAACGTAGGAAAGGTGATCGTAAGTATTTCAATTCACTGAGCTTTTCTGATATCCATTCGGGGCATCCGTGGGAGGAGCATATATTCGATCGGAAACATAAGGAATTTCTCGATCTCACCAGTGCATTCCTTCGTCTGCTTCGCGAATCCAAGCAATTTGGCCGCGTACATTCTTTTGCGGTTCAAGATGACTTGGTTCAGGGTGCGAATTTTGCGAACCACCTGCAGCCGCACGAGAATGTGATGTCCCTCAAAAAACTCGAGGAGTACATGCGGACGATGCAGTCGCAGATATCGACATATCGCCAGAAGGGCTCACATGGGCTCGCTGACAGCTATGAGGAGGAATTGTTTCGCACAATGATGCGTCAGCGTATCGTGAAAGGCGAGTATCGCAGTCAGGATCAGTTCCTGCGGTTGTTTGAGGGATTGATCATTCACAACGTTGACTTCTTTGCGAGCGTTCTTGATCGACATATGAACTCAGGTATTCGCTGGCATGGAGTGAGCTCGCTTCGTAATAACATTGTTGATACGCGAGACCTGAAGGCGATCACGCTTGGGAATGGTAATCACTGGCGTCATACCGGGATTCGTGGCGAGAGTCATATCAGCGAAGGTTTTATCGTCGCGGAAATGATGAAGGCGCTCTTGCGGTATTATCCGGGCGCAAAACAGGTTGCGCATGTACTTGATGAGCTTGTCGGCTCGCCGCTCCATGGTCAAGATTTTCTTGGTCTCGCTGTTGTTGAGGTGATGAAGGGCATACGTTTTGCTTTTCATATGCGTGGTAGTCCGACGCGAAAGGGTTCGGCGAATGGTTTTCCGCTTGAACAAGCGGCACGTAATGCGATCACGCGCGGCAATCACAGTGATTGTTTCCATGGAGTTGAAACGGAAGTGCAGTTGACCGGTGATATTCATAAAGGTGGTTTTGTATTTGTTCCCGGCTATCTGCATGTGTCTTGTCCTGCGGCAACACGCGGCGACCCGTACGGCATCCATGGGTTTGCTCGTAGTCACATCGGTGGTGTGAATATCGCGTACCCCAAAGAGGGTATCAAGAAAGCTCCGGTCCGTATCACGTTCTTTATGGGTGATTGGATCGATCGTTGTTACGCGCTCCGCAGTAAGGGTGAGTTTGCCGTGAATTTTGACGAGCTCATACCTGCGCCGCTTTAATATCTTTCTTTTGTTTGTATGTTTACCCCGTGGAAGTTTCCACGGGGTTTTTGTTTATACTGAAATAAAGAAGCGCCACAATGATTATTGTGGCGCTTTGTTATTACTTAATGAATCCGTCAGCGAGACCGATCTTGATCGTTTCTTGCGCGGTCACATATCGATCATGCTTGATGAGTTCAGCTAATTGCGCACGAGTATACTGAGGATTTTTTTTATTGATCTGAGCAAGATAGATATCCTCCATTATTGTTGCGTTGCGTGCATCGTGCTCCGCGTACTGTTGAAGATCTTTTGATGTTCCTGCGAAACTTGCCGATCCGTAGTGAAGGAGTACCGCTGCATGTCGCGCAAGTAGACGTTTTGTTCCTGCCTGAAGAATGACACTACCCATGCTCATGATCGGACCGTATCCTTCAATGGTAATAGGGCATGGGGAATTACGAATGCGGTCGTATATTGCCATTCCGTGGTACCAGTCACCTCCGGGATTATTCATGACGATGGTGATCGGGCCAGTGTTGTCAAAATACTCAAGAATTTCCAGTGCAACGTGGAGCTTTTGAAACATGCTGACATCCGTGCCACTCTCATTTCCTTCGGCATCAACATGCATGCTTGAGAGAATGATCTGTCGCTTCGGAATAAAAACCCTTTCTTCCGTATAGAGTTTCAATGTATCATTCTGACTCATTGTCCTGCGTTTTCGTCGTTCGATCGGTGGCGTTGGTGGCTGCTCTTTTTTGCTTACCATGAGGATCTCTCCTTTAGAGGTGCAGAGAATCTATTCCTTACTATATGTGTTTTTCCTCGGAATGCAACGGAGTGCTTTGTGATGCGTATAAAAATAAAACTCCACAGGAGATCCCATGGAGTCAATGTTGTTATTGTTGCGGATGCAGCTTATTGTAAGTCAGATATCCCTTCGTATCACCTTTCTCAGGATCAGTGATCGAAGCATCTTCGTATTGAGCTGGGCCACCTTCGTAGAATGTGTGTGCCGCCTCGTAGAGTGCGCGCACTGCATTTTCTTTGGATATTTTTTCTGCATTAATGAGTGCAAGGGTGATCTCGGAGAGGGAGTAATTAAATTCACCAACAGCCTCACCTCGGTCAGCATCAAAAAGGGAAACAAGTTCTGCGATGGAACTCCTTAGTCCGTGTTCGTCTGTTGTCATTTCCATACCGCTCGCTGCTGGGGTTCTGGAGCGGAACGTTTCGACATGAAAATTCAGTCGTCGCATCATCTCCCATATCGCGCATATCGCAACACCGCAGTCGTCATTGAAATTATAATAGCGGACTTTCCCTTGGCGCTTGATAAAAAGTATTGCCCATTCATCGTAGAAAATATATGCACCAGAAGTGAGTGTGTTATAGATGTCTCCATTTTTTACACCGACCATCTTGCTCACTATTTCAGTGATCAGTGGGTCGAGTTTCTCTCTGCGTGCCTCGGTTGCGTGTCCTTTGATCTGTCGAATGTATGGCATGTTTATCCTTTGGTTATGTAACAAGTATTTCCGTGCTTAAGACTATCGCATCATCTATTCCTGTCAATTTGTTCAGAGTTGAGATCTTTTTGGGTGGGTGGGGCATAGGAAATTCTCGGGCGAGTCGCTATAATATTTCATGTATGAAACATATTACTCTCCGCGTTCTTACGGCACCGCATTGCGCGCGTTGTGATGAGTTTTTGCGCTTCTTTGAATCGATACGAGGTGAGTGGCAAAATGTCGAAATGCAAGAGGTGAGTATGTTGAGCGAAGAAGGGCAGGAACTCGTACGAAAGCATCTTGTCTTTGCATCTCCGGGCATCATCATCAACGACGATCTTTTTTGTTCGGGGGATTTTGATAAGACCGCAATACAGGAAAAGTTAAGATCTCTTTCCGTTATTTAATAATATTCATATGGCAAAATTTATTACTGCGACACTTACGTTATTTCTTGTGCTAATGGGTGGGATCTCTATTTTTCTCCCAATAGTCCTTGCTCCGTGGGGGCTCGGATCGGTTGACCTTGTGTGGTATTTCCTTTCTTTCCTCATCGGACTCTCGATGATCATTCTCCCTTCCGCACTTCCTGTCGCACTTCTTGCTGTTCCGATCGCAACAAAAGATGGCATGTTGCGCGGAGTAAGTGCCGTGCTCTCATTTGGTCTCGGGGTAATGATCACCCTTTCTTTTTATGGTGTGCTCATCTCACTTATTGGAAAGGCGGGCTTGTCATTCTTGGGACTCCACACCGAAGATGTTCTTTACTGGATGTATTTTTTCTCGGGCATCTTTGTGTATATCCTCGCACTCTCTGAAGTGGGAATATTACGTTCAAGCTTCCGCTCTCACGTTGGAGCGGTTCGTGAGAATGGTGATCACAAGCATCCGCAGTTGGAACTTTTCTTCCTTGGTATCTTTCTTGGAAATATCGGCGTTGGGGGAATGCATTCAGGTATTCCGCTCTTGTTCCTTGACGCGGGCGCATCGGGGAACATCCTTCATGGCTGGTTATTGTTCTTCGTAAATGCTATTGGGCGTATATTCCCACTCCTACTCCTCGTTGTACTTTCTGTGCGCGGAGTTCCTGCTCTGGAGTGGCTCATGATCCGCAAAGAAGTTATTCGTCGCCTGAGCGGATGGGTCATGCTTGCGATATCGGTATTTCTCATGACGCTCGGCTTCTTTGGTTATGATTGGCTTGTGGGTAATTTAAGACATGAGTTTTCGTCGGTCATACCTATGTCCTACGTTCTTCTCGGTAATACCTTCCTTGTGGTCTTATTGCTTATACCGATCTGGGTCTCTTATTTAAAGGAGCGTGCACGCGTATTGGGCGGAGCAAACTCAGGTGCAAAAGAGCTTCAGTCTCGCCTAGACGATCTTCATGAGGAGCGCGCAGGTATTGATGCGGTTCTCGGTGTATCGCCCGGTTTCCTTGAAAAAGCTGAGCGTCATATCTCACACAAGATCGAAGGATTGGAGAAGGAAAAACATATCGCTTCCCGCACGAAATTTCATACTGAGGAATCGGCAAATGGTCTCCCTGATGAAAAGGCGAGAGTGATGTTGCGTCAAAAAAGGAATCGCGGAATTATCTTATCGGGAGTCCTTGTTCTCTCGCTCTTATTTTTGCCGTATGAACTTGGGCTGACGCAAGAAGTTTCACCTTCTGATTTGGGCACTGCCGGAGTATTACATGAATAAATATTTTTTCCCCGTTGCGATCCTTCTCGTACTCCTCGCTTTTTGTGCTGCATACGCTATTTTTATGCTCACTCCTGCTGCTCAAGACAAATATGTGAGCATGAGACGAGATATGATCATTACGTTTGATAAAGATGCGCATGCTTTTGCCCCCGAAACATTCACCGTCTCTTTGGGCGATACAATATATCTTGAGCTTGTTAATGATGACATTCTCCCGCACGGTATAGCGATCGATGCATATGGTATTACAACTTTTGTTGGGGCAGGAGATCGTGCAAACCTTGCACCATTTACCGTAACGAAGGTGGGGAATTTTACGTTCTACTGCCCTCATCTTAATGATCCACATTTGAGCGAGCTCGGAACACTCGTTGTTTTACCTCTTCGTAGGTAGTTTAAAAAATAAAGACCATCATGTGTGATGGTCTTTTATTCCGCTTTGTGTGGAGTAATGCTTTTATTTAGATATTCTTCGAGTATTCGATCGATCTCTCCTTGGAGTTCGGGGTGAATATTGATGTCTTCGATCGCATGCATGAGTGAGTCCCACGTCTTCGGATCTGTTTCCGCTATCGATGATTCGATACGTACCCTGAATTCCTCAAAGAGTGAGAGTATTGTTGTTATTTCTTCTTGATCGTGACTTTCCGCTGCTTTCTTGAAATGTGCGAGCGCGTCAGGGTCAGAAAGGTGTTCCGCAAAAAAACGAAAAATAGGAGCACGTTCCGCAATGTATTGCATTATCGGTGCACGGAGTATGAAATTTCGTTCTTCCGGGTCAAGTTCTTCGCCCCTACGCAGTGCCTCTTCTTCGAGGAGTGCAACTTTTTTCATTGCAGCTTCTTTTGCGCTCAAGTAATTTGTATCAGCAGAAAATACGTCGCGCTGAACAATGAGTATTTCTTCATTGTTTATTTCCACAGGTATTTCCTTTTCTTGATAAGATCGTTCCATGAGTCTTCGGGTAGTATATTCTTGTTTTTAAAAATGTGAAGTAGTGTGTTCTTTTTGGTAGGGAATCAATACTTTTTGAAGTATGTAGCTGAAGAATTCTTTATCAATGGGGTGGGAGAGTAGGGTTGCAACCTCGCTCGGTGTAACCCATCTTGCTTCGGGATTTTCAGGGTCTTCCGGAGAGAGGATCTCTTGTGTTGTGGTAAAAAAGAAGAACGAGATGGTGCGCACTTCATCTTCATCCCCTGCATTCATCTTTATTTTTTTACGAATGTACGGGCTAAGTTTGCTGATAAGTGTGAGATCATTTTTGTTGATACCCGCTTCTTCTTGTATCTCTCGTAATGCCGCCTCAAGGTGTGTTTCTCCATCTTCTACATGCCCCTTGGGGAGCGACCAAGAATTGTTCTGTTGACTGACGACAACAATACCATGTTTGGGGTTCCATATGATGCCTCCGGCTATTTGTACCATATTCTTATTATAGTATTGCATCCTCAGTCTTGCGAGCTATTTGCAATGTTTGAGGGGTAGGGATATAATATACAAAGTTTAGTTCTGTCAGTTAGTGTTTTTCGTTTCCGTTTTTATCGGGAAAAAAGAAGATGCCGCTTCCAATCAAGGGAGCGGCTATTCATTTGCTTGAACTTTTTTATGCGAGAGAGGTCTTCGATGCAAGTTTTTGTATGACCTCAAATTCTTTCTTTGTGACCGGGGTAATGGAGAGGCGATTGCGTTTCCAGAGTGCCATACTCTTGAGTGCGGCAGTGTTTTGAAGCTCACTCCTCTTTATCGTGCGAGGGAATTGTTCGACGAATGCCACGTCAACCATGAACCATATGGGCTTCTCTTCTCCGGCTTTTTTATCAAAATATTTACTTGCTTTATCCCACTGCGTAAAGTCGGGATATGGACTGCTTGCGACTTTCGCAATACCAACGACACCAGAGGGTGTCGCATTCGAATGATAGAACAATACGAGATCGCCAATGCGCATCTTGTCTCGCATGAAATTCCTTGCTTCGAAGTTTCGGACGCCATCCCAGTGGTGTTTTTTCTTTTTCCTTAGGTCGTCAATGGAAAATTCACCTGGCTCGCTCTTCATGAGCCAATATTGGGTAACGCGTGTTGAGGATCCTTTCGAGCTAGTCATTGATGCGCTCACGAATGCGTCCGACGATCGCATCTAAGCTCCACTCATTCTTTACGAGGAATTCTGTACCTTCGAAATTAGAGATCTTTTCGATCGTTTGTGCGTCGGTGGAGTTTGTCAGTACGAGGACTGCGACATGTTTTCCCCATGCATCGGCACTGCGCAACTTCGAAAGCATTGTGATGCCGTCCATCTTTGGCATGTAGATATCAAGGAGAATGAGCGCAGGGTGTTTCTCGAGCGCAAGCTTAAGACCTTCTTCTCCGTCGATCGCTTCGAGTGGAAGAAAACCTTCTTCAGTGAGCTTGTCGGCAAGCACGTGACGTAACGCAGAATCATCCTCGACGATAAGAATTGTCTTGTTGTTTGTTTCCATGATTATTTTTTCTTTTTTAAGATCGCTTTTACATTTTTTACCACTTCATCGAGGCTTGTCTCTGCTTTGACGAGGTAGGCGGTGAGCTCAAGATCATGTACACGCTTTTCATCTTCGGAACTATTTTGATTTGTGAGGGTAATGATGTGCACTTCCTTGCCCCAATCACCTGATTCACGAATGCGTTTTGCCATCTCTAGTCCATCAACGGGGAACATGACGATATCGGTGATGATCATGTCAGGTCTTTTCTCAAGCGCGGTCGTGTAGCCCATCTCTCCTCCATTTGCGGAAAGAACATCAAAATTTTCGTCTTGTAGTTTTTCTACCAGTACCTCGCGGAGAGAGTCGCTATCTTCAACGACCAGTATAGTCTGCTTTGTCATAATGAAATACAGTATATCACAAGCATTTAAAGTGTATATTTACACATCCATTGTTTTTGTTTCGTGACATTTTTGACCGTATTTCGGTATGGGTATACCATGAATGATACATGGCAAAAGTGATAATTTGTACGGGAATTTCGGGTTCGGGTCGCAAGGAGTATCTTGACCGCTTTGTTTCTTATTCGGAATCGCTTGGAAAGAAGGTGAAGGTGTATCACGTGGGACAGCTTATGATCGAGCGTGCGAGACGTGATGGTCTCAATATCACCCCGAAGAATATCCTAAATACGAACCGTCATACGATGCAGGCACTCCGCAGTTCAGTCTACGAAAGTATCCTTTCTGATTTCAAGAAGGATGGTAAGGAATATGATGCACTCGTGGTCTCGATCCATGGTTTTTTCTATTGGAAGAAAACCTTCCATCATTCATACGATCATCATTATGTGAGTCGTTTCAAGCCGGATCTCTTTGTGACCATTATGCGCGATCCTGTCGATGTGCGCGATGCACTCGCTTTGCGTGATCAGTGGAAGCGAGAAAAATTAACCGAGCAAGAGATCTCTTTGTGGCAGAATGTCGAGACGGAGGTCATTGCGACTTGGGCGGAATTCAGTGGGTGCCCATTCTATGGATTCTATAATGGGCAATCCACCGCGACTCTCTTTAAGCTCGCATTCGTTCCTGGCATGGAGACAACATATATCTCGATGCCGATGACGCACATGATGGATCCAAAGAATCGTGCGCGCGTCGATCGGTTCATTAAAAAACTTGAGGAGTATTATATTGTCTTTGTTCCCATGATCACCAAGGGGCGACTTCCTGGGGTTCATCAAAAATTAAGCAAACGGACTCATGCAGAGTATACGAATTCTTATCAGACCGTGAAGGTAGATCTGGATATTCTTCTGCGTCAGGCTGATCGCATCACCGTGTTTTTCCCGAAGCCGGTCTCAAGTCCTGGGGTGATAAACGAGCTTCGTGAGGCGCATGAAACGAATAAAGAGGCATGGATCATCTATCCATCAAAGACAGCCAGTCCATTTTTGATGTATTATTATGATCGTTCATTCAAAAGTGAGAAAGAGTTCTTTGAATTCTTGGCGACAGAGAAGAAGCATTCCCCACAGTTTCATCATAAATTAAATTAATGGCATAATAAACACATATGAACGACAAAAATATCATTATCAGTGCAGCAGTACTCCTTGTTGCGACCGCAGGAATCCTTTATGCGCTTTCTGCAAAGAAAGAAGTGTCCGACACTCCGGTCAACACGAGTGCACCAATGGCGCAGTTTGCGCAGTGCCTTGCCGATAACAGCGCATTATTCTACGGTGCATTTTGGTGCCCTCATTGTCAGTCTCAGAAGAAGCTATTTGGTAATGCGGAAAAATTACTTCCATATGTTGAGTGCTCTACTCCCGATGGTAATGGACAGATGCAGATCTGTAAGGAAAAAGGTATTACGGGTTATCCAACGTGGGTATTTGCCGATGGTTCAAAATTGGATGGTCAACAATCGCTCGCAAAGTTAAGTGAAAAGACGGGGTGCACACTTCCTGTGGAATAAGCTCCTATGGAAAATCTTGGAACAGAGTTTACGCGCATTCTTGCTATTTCCACGGTGCTTGGGAACTTGAGCGTGCTCATGTTGATCGTGCTGTGGATCTTTGCGCGATCTTCTTTTGAGCGCATCATGGATGTCGTTGGAGAAAAGGCGCTCCTTATCGGGTTTCTCATATCTACAGCATCAACAGTGGGAAGCCTTATTTATTCTGAGGTGGTTGGTTTCCCTGCATGTATCCTTTGTTGGATACAGCGTATCTTTATGTATCCACAGATGTTCATGTTCGGACTCGCACTCTTAAGGCGAGAGCATTTGGTTGTTCCGTATCTCTTCCTTTTGTCGATCATCGGAGGCGTTGTCGCACTCTATCAGTGGATCAAAGACATGTTGCTCTGGTATGGAGAGACAACACTCCCATGTCCTGCCGTCGTCGGTCTTCCTCCTTGTGATCGACTGTATGTGCAAGAATTCGGCTACGTCACTATTCCCATGATCGCACTCAATGCATTTATTTTGCTCGCTATCGTGATGTGGGCTTCCATGCGAAAGAGCAAGAAAGAGAGCGCATAGTGTTTCCTTGCGATGAGTGCTCTTTGCGTGGTAGAACGTCAAATAGGTAGTTTTGTTGCTTTGATATATTCGCGCGGGAGGTCTTATGCCAAGAGGACTTGTACTTATTCCGTATATCACCGAATACGACCACTACGAAAGATGCTCACCAAGGGAAGCGGGAATGGGGTGGTTTCGCTCCATTTTGCGTTTTAATCGCAGTGTGCGCCGCAAGGTTTCGACGACGCGTCTTCATGCGGGCTTTCGTGCGTTTCATGAATTTGAAAAATTTCCTTCCGAGGGTGGGAAAATTCTTCTTCCGTACAAGGTGGATGGACGGTCGCAGTTTCTCTTCCTGCGCGTGACAAAGGTGGAGTGGCCCCGATCCCTGCGTGGCCCGTATCTTTTTTATTGTGTATTTGATATGGGATTACCGAAAGAAGACATGGATTTTTTTGAGGGTAGGACGCATAAGGCAAGAGGAATCTTTTCTCGAAACATTCTCAATGATCTCAATCGGACCATAGGGAAAACATACCTCGACGTTGCGCAATCATCAAAATTCTTTGAACTCGTTCGTGCGTGGAACGCGAGTCAAATACATGGTCTCGATTATTGGTGCAAGAAAAGGGAATTGAAGACCGCAGCGTAAGCTGCGGTTTTTTTATCGAGCAAACATTGCTCTCATGCTCTTGCGCATTATAATAATGCAATGAAAAAGAATACATCTCACGAAATAAAAAAGATCCTAAGTGGTCGAACGCGCCTTGGGAAAGATATTGTTGCAGAGTTTTGGATGCCAGTAAGACCGTCTGGAAAGGCGATCATTCTCTGTGATGGATGTCCTTCCGTTCCATCAAAGAACAAGCTCGGGGAATTTCTTGCAAAGAAAGGATATTGGGTCTTTCATCCCCGCTATCGTGGAAGCTGGGAGAGCGGTGGGCAATTCTTGAAGTATTCTCCAGAAGAAGATGTGCGCATTGTTGCAGAACATTTGAATAGTGGCTTTGAAAATATCTATGATGCTCAAACATACTTTCTTGATATTCGAGAAGTATTTGTGTTTGGTGCGAGTTTTGGTGGAGCAGCAGCGATACTTTCGACAAAGTATCCGATCATTACCAAAGTCGTCGCACTTTCTCCTGTCATTGATTGGCGTGCAAAAAGCAAAGCGGAACCACTCCCATTCTTCATCCGTCTTCTTCGTGAAGGTTTCGGGGAAGGATATCGCACACATAAAGACGCATGGAAGAAAATAGAAAGTGGAATCTTTTATAATCCTCTCCATGAGGCTATGACCATTGATAAAAATAAGATATTCATTGTTCATGCAAAAGATGATGATGTGGTGCCTCTTTCGCCACTGAAAAAATTTGCGGCAATGACAAAAGTGAAACCACTCATACTTTCGGAAGGGGGACATCTGTCTTCGTCACTCTTTCGTGATCGTGATATGTGGAAACATGTGAATGCATTTTTGAGGAGTTCGTTGTCCGAGTAATGTATTTATCCACTTTTTGCGCTTCTGTTTTGGGTATTTCGTGCGATAATTGACAGTATGTCAATCTTTATATCATTTATTCAAAAGCATAAATTACTTCTCGTAATTTTTTTGATCCTTATCGGCGGTGGAGTATTTTTCTTGAATGGAGAGAAGGAGTCTCCCTATGAAACATTTGTTGTAGAAAAAGGTGATGTGATACAAGAGGTCTCTGTAACGGGTCGCGTGAGTCCTGACGCTGAGGTGAGCCTTGCTTTTGAGAGAGGTGGTAGGGTGGTTACCATGCCGCGTGACGTTGGCACTCATGTCCGTGCTGGAGATACATTGGTACGTCTTGATGCAACCGAGCTTGATGCTCAGCGTGCGCAGGCAAAGGCAAATCTTGATTACGAATTGGTGAAACTTGCTGAATTGAAAAAGGGTGTCCGCGCTGAGGATGTTGCCGTAAGCGCTGCTCGCGTTGAAAGTGCAAAGGTTTCCTTGCGTGACGCAAGGAAAAATACACTCGACAAGATGGCAACCGCCTATACTGTTGCAGATGATGCTATTCGTAATAAGACCGATAAATTTTATCGTAATCCACGTACGCGTAATCCTGAATTTTCTGCGCCGGTCACCGACACGAAGCTGGTGAGCGATCTTCAGCAATCACGCGTTCTCATTGAAGACCTCCTTGTTTCATGGGAAATGAAGATGAGTTCATGGAACGATGCTACTGACATTGTTGTCGCAATGGAAGAATCAGAAGCTTCTCTTGGAGAGGTGAAAGAGTATCTTGATAAGCTTGGACTTGCGATAAATGGGATCCTCCCATCTTCATCCGCAACACAAACTACTATTGATGGATGGAAGCTCGATGTTTCTACTGCGCGCACAAGTGTAAATAGCGTGATATCGAGTGTTGTCACAGCAGAGCAAACATATCGTGCATCCGTGGAAGCACTGAAGATCAGTGAGAATGAGTTGATGCTCAAGCAGTCTGGTGCAACACCTGAGGCTATTGCAGCACAGGAGGCACGCATTACGGGCGTACGCGCCACACTTTCGGGTTATGACGCGCAGATATCAAAAACAGTCCTTACGGCGCCTTTCTCTGGTGTTATCACAAAACAAGATGCAAAGTTGGGTCAGTCAATAACACCAAACATCCCCGTTGTTTCTCTTATGAGTGACGGAAAATATAAGATCGAAGCAAACATTCCCGAGGTTGATCTTGCGAAGATATCCCTAGGAGATCATGCTCGTGTGACGCTTGATGCGTATGGTTCAGATGTTGCTTTTCCTGCAACCGTTTCCGCCATTGATCCAGCCGAGACGATAGTGGAAGGAGTCTCAACGTACAAGATCACACTCCGATTTGATGAAAAAGACGCACGAGTACGTTCAGGCATGACTCCGAATATTGATATTTCTACCGACAAACGAGAGGATGTCATCATGATTCCTTCACGTGCGCTCACAACAAAAGATGGGCAAAAAATAGTGCGAGTGCTTGAGGGCGAAATACCTCGCGAGGTTGTCGTTGAGATCGGACTCCGTGGCTCTGATGGAAACGTTGAGGTGGTGAGTGGGCTTTCTGTCGGTGAGCGAGTAATAACGTTTGAACAGGAATAAGTTCATCATATGGACTCCTTACGCGTCGGATGGTTTCTCGCATTGCGACAAATAAAGCGTTCAAGTATTTGGACGACGTTACTTATCATTTTCATTATGACCCTCACATTCCTCAACCTTGTGGTGGTTGGGGGGATCCTTGTCGGACTTACGGCGGGAGCGAGTCTTGCGTACGAACGTCAATATTCTGGCGAGGTCTTTTTGCGTAACCTTATGACGAAGGAGTATATCGAGCAAAGTGAGAATGTCATGCGTACTGCGCGGAGTTTCCCGGAGGTTGCCGCGATCTCGGGTCGGTATATTCAAGGAGGAAAAGTCGAGGCGAATTATAAGACCGCTGTTGGCCCAAAGCAAAGCCCCGACTCCATCGGTGTACAGATCGTCGGCATTGACCCTGTTTCAGAGAATGCAGTAACGGGTATTGGTGAGCGACTCATAAGTGGAGAAGATCTCAAGATCGGTGAGGAGGGTTATGTGCTCTTGGGGAAGAATCTTGTCGAGAAATATACTGTCGGGTCGGGGCCGATCTCCGTCGTTGTTCTTCATGGTATCGACGTCGGCTCGCGAGTCCGCATCAATGTTGCTGGTCGAGAAGGAGAATTCACCGTAAAAGGGATCATCAAGAGCAAGGTGGGTGATGTATCGATGCGCGTGTATATGGTTGATGCAGAATTGCGTCGCATGATCGGACGTTCTGATAAGAATGTTGATGAGATCGCAATTCGTTTAGTGCCTGGTGCCTCCGCGACACAGGTGCGCGATGGACTCAAAGCCGCCGGTTTCGAATCTCTGGCGCGCGTCGAAACATCACGTGAGTCGCAAGGAACATTTCTTGATGATATTGAGAAGACTTTTGCGATGCTTGCGAATGTGATCGGTGGTATTGGTATCATTGTTGCATCTATCACTGTATTCATTGTGATCTTCATTAATGCGGTCACGCGTCGGAAGTATATCGGTATATTGAAAGGTATTGGAGTTACTGCATCTGCGATCGAAATATCCTACGTGCTTCAGTCTATATTCTACGCACTCATTGGGGCGGGATTGGGATTGATCGTGGTCTATGCAGTATTAAAACCGTATTTCGATGGACATCCGATCAACTTTCCATTCAGTGATGGACTCCTTGTTGTGCCTATTGATGGGACGATGTTGCGTGCGGCTGTGCTTATTGCGGTGACTATCGTTGCGGGATATTTCCCCGCACGCATGATTATCAGTAAGAACACCCTCGACTCGATACTCGGTCGATAATATTTGTATGCCAATAATTATTGATGCGATCAATGTTGTAAAAGCGTATGGGGAAGGTGAGCTTCAGCATACGGTACTTAAGAATATTTCACTTCAAATAGAGGAGGGAGAGTTCGTTGCGATCATGGGTCGTTCTGGTGCAGGTAAGTCGACCCTTATGTATCAGCTCTCACTGCTTGATCGTCCGACCGAGGGAGAGATCATTCTTGACGGTGTATATGCGAATACTCTTGAAGAGGATGAGCGAACACGATTTCGTCTCCATAACCTTGGTTATGTCTTTCAAGATTACGCTCTCATGCCAGAACTTACAGCTCTCGAGAATGTCGCCGTTCCGCTTCTGATGCAAGGAAAGTCAAAAAAAGAGGCATATGAAAAAGCTACCGTTGCGCTTGATTCTGTTTCGCTCGCGGAGCGCCTCATGAACCTTCCAAGTCAGCTTTCAGGTGGAGAGCAACAGCGTGTTTCTATTGCGCGCTCCATTGCTCATGGCCCCAAGATACTTTTTGCCGATGAGCCCACGGCAAATCTTGATTCAGAGACCTCACGTCAGGTGCTCGGTATTTTTCGAGAATTAAATGACAAGGGGCAGACCATTGTCATGGTGACTCACGAAAAAGAATTCGGACTTTTGGCTGATCGCATCATCACTGTGCAAGACGGAAATATTGTCAGTTATCGCTAGTGAATAATAGTGTTATGCTGAAGCAATAGACCTATGCCACTTATTGAAATAAAAAATCTTGAGAAGACTTTTTTTGAAGAAGACTCATCTCCGACATATGTATTGCGTGGGATAAACCTTACGATCGATAAGGGGGAGTTTGTTGCGATCGTTGGTCCGTCGGGATCGGGGAAGTCGACACTACTTCAGATCCTTGGACTTCTTGATCGCCCCACTTCTGGTACATACACATTTCAAGGGAAGTCTGTCGATAGTTATTCCGATGATGAACAAGCGGAATTACGTAATCGAGCGTTGGGATTCATATTCCAGTCATTCAATCTCTTGCCACGTGTATCAGTGCTTGAGAATGTAAAACTTCCTCTTGCGTATTCGTCCATCTCGCCAAAGCTTTGGGATGCGCAGGCGAAGAAGCAGATCACTGCGGTGGGTCTGGATCATCGTATGGAACATGAACCAGCACAACTCTCTGGGGGAGAACGTCAGCGCGTCGCCATCGCGCGTGCGCTCGTCATAAACCCAGAGATCATTTTTGCTGATGAGCCTACGGGAAATCTTGATAGTGCTTCAGGAAAGAATGTCATGAATATTTTGCGGAGATTACATGAGGAGGAGGGTCATACGGTTGTGCTCATCACTCACGATAAATCCATCGCCAGAACCGCGGACCGTATCATTAGTATCCATGACGGAGAGGTCGTCTGGGACGGGAGAGCAAGTGATTTCACTGAATAAATACCTATGACAAAACTTTACACGATCAAAACTGCATATCGTTCGATCCGCGCCAACAAGGTCCGATCGGGGCTCACAGTGCTCGGTATCGTCATTGGTATCACTGCGATCATGCTTATCGTCTCGATCGGTCAGGGTGCGCAGAATCTCATCCTCAGTGAGATACAGGGTATGGGTGCGGAAACTATCGTTGTACGCCCCGGGAGAGAACCAAAGGGGGCATCTGACTTTGCTCAGACATTGTTCGCAAATTCTCTGAAGGAGCGCGAGCTTGAAGCACTGCGCCGTACGGAGAATATTCCCGATATTGTTTCAGTAACTCCGATCGTGTTCATCTCGGATTCGGTGACTTATGGGAGTGCTATCGAGCGTCCAACAATATACGGATGGTCCGCAGAATTCATGGCAAGCATGATGAAGGTGGAAGTAGAAAAGGGGACTCTTTTTAATGAATCTGATATCAAGCAATCCGCAGCTGTTGCGGTCATTGGAAGTAAGCTTGCGGGCAATCTCTTTGAGAATGAAGATCCGATCGGGAAATCCATTCGTATCAAGGGGAAGAATTTTCGTGTCGTTGCTGTGCTTTCTCCTGGTGGGAGTAGTTTCTTCAATACAGAAAATATGGTCATTGTGCCATATACCACGGCATATACATATCTCGCGTCTGCGAAATTTTACAATGAGATAATGATCAAGGTTTCTTCTCCGGAAGCCGTGTCGCGTTCAGTGCAAGATATTACGATGACGCTTCGTGAGCTTCATGATATTACTGACCCCGATAAAGATGATTTTTATATTGAGACTCAGCAGGGGACGATCGATCAGATCGGTACCATCCTCTCTGTGCTCACGGCGTTTCTCTCCTCTGTAGTGGCGATATCGCTTGTGGTGGGTGGTATTGGTGTCATGAATGTCATGTTGGTGTCAGTAACGGAGCGCACAAAAGAGATCGGGCTTCGTAAGGCACTCGGCGCTCGAAACCGTGATATTCTCATGCAGTTTCTTGTCGAGGCGATACTTCTTACACTCTTCGGTGGATTGATAGGTATATTCCTTGGTATTTTGTTTGGTTATCTTGTGTCCATCGGGCTCTCCCGTAGCCTTAACGTTGAATGGGTGTTTTCTTTCCCGCTTCAAGCAACACTCATTGCTATTGGGACTTCAGCCGCCGTAGGAATCATATTTGGTATTTATCCTGCGCGTCAGGCATCAAAAAAGAGTCCAATCGAAGCATTGCGTTACGAGTAGTTTTTTCCACATTGCTCATTTTTTTTGTGTGATGTTATACTACCCCCGTATGAATCAAACAACATGGATAGTCGGAGGTGGAGTCGCCATCATCGCACTCGCCGCACTTCTTTATTCGTTTACTGGTAATGATGCTGCACCGCAGGTAATAGAAATAGATGATCAGGTAAAAGCTGTTTTAGAGGCAACAAGTACAGCGCAAATTAAAAATAATACATTATCACCACAACCTATGAATACTGAACCAACCATAGTAGCAGGAGAGCCCGCAAAAGATGTAAGTGCTTCGGGTTCCGTACTTCCGAAGAATAGTGAGGTGCTCATGAAGACCTCAATGGGAAACATTACACTTAAGCTCTATGACAAAGAGGTTCCTGTGACCACTGCTAACTTCCTTAAGCTCACAAAATCCGGATTCTATGATGGAGTGCGTTTCCATCGCATTATCAAAGGCTTCATGATCCAATCCGGTGATCCTCTTTCGAAAGATGATGCGCAAGTGTCACGATGGGGGACAGGAGGTCCGGGATATGCATTTGACGATGAAATTGACCCCACGTCGGCACTCTATAAGACTGGTTATAAGCGAGGAGTACTCGCAATGGCGAATGCTGGACCAGATACGAACGGAAGTCAGTTCTTTATTATGCATCAGGATTATCCGCTCCCACCGAGCTATACTATTTTTGGTGAAGTAACGAGCGGCATGGATGTTGTTGATAGTATTGCCACTTCACCAAACACAGGAAGTCCAAACAATCGACCACTGTCGCCGATCACGATCACTTCAGTCACTGTACAGAAATAATCGGTTCGTCTCTGTGTAAAAAAAGAACATCCCGCAATGTGGATGTTCTTTTTTTTGTTTACACACTAATCTTTTTTCTTTGGGATGATGAAATGTGCGGCCGCGTAAATAAGGGCGGCTGGTACTATTGCTGTAACGACAGCGAGTGCAACGTATCCCGTACGGAGAATATTGGGATTTACCTCCATCCACTCGCCAAGTCCTCCGATAACACCACCCGCAACGCGTGAGTCCTCGCTCTTGTAAAGTTTTTTCATTGGATGTTTGCTCATGAACATATTTTACCCCGTCTTTTTTATAAAATGCAAATAGAAAAATAAAAGGTCCGCAAGATGATCTCTCTTGCGGACTTGCTATTTTTGTTATAACTGAACATCCTTTGTTGTGTCAGCGGCATGATATGCGCGTACCTGTGCAATGAATTCGGTGATTGAATTTGAGAGGTCGTCATTTTTATTCATGATGATCGAATCGAAAAAAATACCTTCTTCTTGCTCGAAGTAGAATGATTGAAGACGTTTTTCAATTGACGCGTCACTATCTCCTCGTTTTCTTAAGCGCTCTTCAAGATCTTTTTTTGCTGGGAGCGTAATGAAGATGCTGTGTGCTTGCGGATATAACTGTGTCAGTGTCCCAGCTCCCTGTACATCCGTGATGATGTAACAGAGAGAGTGCTCCTCGCACGCCGAAGCAATATCTCTCTTCAGTGTTCCGTACAGATTCCCATAGACCTCTGCATATTCTGCAAACTCAGACCTATCGATGAGTTCGTGGAATAACGCCCTCGGAAGAAAGTGGTAATCAATTCCATCCATCTCTTTCTCTCGTGGATGTCTTGAGGTACAAGTGATGACACGCTTGCCAATTCCCAAGCGCTCGATCGCCCCCTCTACGATACTTGTTTTTCCTGCGCCAGATTGTCCTGAGACGATAATAAGTGAGCCATTCATTGGAATATCCTCCAAGTATGCAACGTTCACGTTCTTGCTCCGTTATATATGAGAGAGGAGCAGTAAGCCACTTGCAATTTCATGGGAATATTGTCTGGTTTATTTCATCGTTCATTGCAATATAAGGGCTACGCATGATCAAATGAGCTGGGTTTCCAACTCCCCGCACGATCAAAATTTTTCATCGCCATTGCTCAAGAAATTTGGGTTGTGCGGGGGAGTGATCGGGTCCGATTAGTTGATCCCGAGCCTTGTGGTCGAGCAAGGTGTCCTCCTTTAATTTTTTATCCTATGGGAGTCTGGAGAGCATTGGGGATGGGTCTTTCGATCGTGATCTTGAAACTACTCATGCCGGATGTTGTGTCTGGCTTTGAAGGAACCCTTGTATCATTCTTTGGTGTGACGCAAACGGTGTTTGGTCATCTAGATTCCGCTTTGCAGTAAGTTTTATAGTTCTTTGCTTGAAGTTAAAACTCGCCTACGTGGCGAGTTTTTTGTTGAGTTCAAGAATGTGCACTGAACCGGGGAGCACTGGTCCGCCCGTCATTTCGTTCGGGAAAAGATCATACAAGATCCGGATGATTCCGCGATGTGTTACCACAAAAACGATCTCATCGGTCTCAAGTGGGAGTTCGTTCAGAAAATGTTTTATACGGAGAATGACTTCATCGATCGATTCGCCGCCAAACGGGCGGTAGTCATATCTTCCCTCGAGGTCATTCTCTAATATTTCCTGCGCAACTTCGCTACGGAGTTTTCCTGATAAAGAACCAAAATCACGTTCTTTGAGGTCGTCAGAAAAAATGAGTGGGACGGTGGGAAAACGCTCCATAACGATACGTGCTGTTTCGCGTGTTCTCGTAAGTGGTGATGCGTATATTTTTGATGGTACATCAATGAGCGCCTCGCGTGTCCTCGCTATTTCTCCCTTGCCTGTTTCATTAAGCTCGAGGTCGGGATCACGTTGACCCTGTAAACGTAACTCTTTATTGAGGTCAGTCTCTCCGTGTCTGATAAATATGAGCTTCATCATTGAATGATATAACAGATCAGCAAAGAAGAGAATCGTGGACGTAGAGCAAATTCTTCTTTATGATGCATGAATGCAAAAGACGACAACAATGAAGGTGGAAAAGATCGCGCACGATGGCGCTGCAGAAAGTACCTACGAAGGGAAAGAGCTTCGTGTTCATGGAATGCTTCCGAATGAGGAGGGTATTGTTGAGGTAGATAAGAAGCATGGACTTTATGTGGGAACATTGAAGGAATTGACCGTTGCGTCCGATAGGCGAAAAACTCCAGAGGAATTGCACTTCCTTTCGTGCAGTCCGTGGCAGGTGATGGAGTACGCACTTCAGGCCGAACTGAAGCATTCTCTCCTCGCTTCACTCTTTGAATACTATGACGATGCACCAAAGGTTTCGTTCGTTTCGGGCGAACAGTTCTTTGGGTATCGCACAAAAGTTGAATTTAGTTTTACCGACAGACTACTCGGTGAACCTGCTCCGCTCGCCCTTGCTTTTCATGTACGTGGAGGTAGGAATGAACGCATACCGCTTCCTCAGGGTTGCGCGCTTGTATCGGATGGGATGAATAATGTTGCGCTCGCTCTTTGTGCACGCTTGCGTGATGCGGGGTATAGTGCACGAGACCTTAAGACGCTCGTGGTGCGGGAGAGTAAGAGTACGGGAAAGATTCTTGCGATACTTTTTGCAAAGAAAGAGGAGGTAGCAGAGTTTGCTGTTGATGATATTCCCGATCTTTCTGGTCTTATCGTGTTTCACTCGACCGAAAAATCTCCCGCATCGGTTCCAACAAAAAAACTCTGGAGTTTTGGTGAAGAGACACTTCCTGAGTCAGTGAGTGCTTTGGAGCTCTCTTATTCATGGGATTCATTCTTTCAAAATAACATACCAATGTTCGAGAGTGCGCTTTCGGTGATGAAGTCGCATCTTCCAAAGGACTCCGATGTACTTGAGCTGTACGCGGGTATTGGCACCATAGGTCTCGTCTTGGCGAGTGACGCAAAGACAGTGCGTGGCGTGGAGATCGTCCCCGGAGCAGTGCTCTCTGCAAATGAAAATGCAAAACGATTGGGAATAGTAAATTATTCCGCAGAGTGCATTCCCGCCGAGAAGATCGATAGTACGACCATTCATCACTCAGATGTGCTTGTGCTTGATCCTCCGCGTGCCGGTCTTCACCCGAAAGTGATCAAGATGATACGTGAAGTGCTTCCGAAAAAGATCATTTATCTTTCATGTAATCCCGATACGCAGGCACGAGACTATGCGGCACTCCAGAGCCATTATCGGATCGATGTCTGTACGGGGTTTGATTTTTATCCGCAGACGCCACACCTCGAATCTCTGCTTGTATTGAGTTTACGGGGCGCTTAGTGTAGACTATTTTACACAATAATTCATACGCTATGAACAAGAAACAAAAAGTCGCAATTCGCAAGAAATCAAAGCGCGCAGGGAAGGATATCCCATCTCGCGCACGTTAATAAAAAGCCCGCATATTGTGCGGGTTTTTGTTTGATACTAAGGTTTTCTTAGGATAAGGAAGCGGATCTGCTCGTACTGGTCATTCCAGAACTCGTATTTCCATGGCGTACCTTCAAGCATTGTGATGATATCTGGGCGCTGATGTGCATCATGTTCGATGTAGTAGACCCCACCTGGGTTCAAATATGTCGCGCCATGATCAATGATCTCATGCACATGTTTGAGTCCTTCTTCGTCGGAGAAGAATGCGAGATGTGGCTCATATCCGACAACACTAAAGTCCATCTCTTCGCGTGCCTTTGGGTCGATGTAAGGAGGGTTTGCAAATATTGCATCATAGGTTTCAGTGATCTTTTCAAATGCATCACCAGTAAAGATGCGCGTGCGCGATTCATCGATATTATTCTGTTTGATATTTATTGCGATCTGTTCTGCGAGCTTCGGATCGAATTCGCTGAAGTCGACGGTGGAGACGGGGACATGCTTTGCAACTGCAACACCGATGCAACCAGAACCAGAAAAGATATCAAGTATCTTAAGTGGTTGCTTGCGCGCTTTGAGTTCACCAATAGCACGCTCGAGCCAGAATTCTGTCTCAGGGCGGGGGATCATTGGGTGAAGTGTCACATCGATCTTGCATCCAAGGAAGTCGATCCAGCCGATGATGTAGGCGAGAGGTTCTTCCTTTTTTAATCGCTCGACGTCTGCAAAAAATTCAGGTGATTCAACGCCGGCATATTTTTCTTGCAGGAGCCATTTCACTTCTTGTTCGGGTGGTGTATACATTTGAGCTAGTGTAGTGGCGAAGCGGTCTTTTTGCAAGAGGATACGGAATGGCTATACTAAGAAACACTCCTCGTCATTTGATGGTTTCATGCACCCCGAGCATGTCCTTGTCGTTCAATGGATAGGATACCTCCCTCCGAAGGAGGAAATGCTGGTTCGATTCCAGCCAAGGGCACAAAGAAGGGGTGTGGAATTTGATGTGAGAGTGCTACCAATATATTCGCGCATTAAAGATGCTCTCATTCAACTTTTTCTGTGCGTATGATGATTCCGTTTTCGTGAGCACGTCTTCGGGGGTATAAGTGATCTCGACAATGACCTCTTTCCCATTTTGTACGAGAGAAAATACACTCGACAGTTTTGTCGCTTCAATAAGCATCATCGGATGATCAGCGTCTGTTGTTGGTATCGGTGATTGGATCGTGAGCGTTGCATCAGTATCCGAACTAACATTATTTTGGTGGCGTAAGTGAAGTACAAGATGCTTTGTTCCATCCGAAGAGGTGAGATAGGGTTCATTTTGATATCCTTGATCGGGGATGCTGTAAAAATCAGGGAGTATAACATATGCGCTCCTGATCTCGACGTCTCCGGGATATGGCATAAATCGATATCGAGGGGTGTTATCAAGATACGCTTGTGTGTCACCTATGAATATGTCATTGCGCACTGTCAGCTCATTTACTGTTGTCGTGGCACGTCCTCCCAGAAGTGTTGTTTGTGGCGATAAGGGAGGAGGAAGTATTCCTGGTGTTATGATAGGGGTTGCTATTGTGCAGGGCATGCCACCTGGTGGGCAGGATATCGGAGTTCCCTCCATGGTGCTTGTTGGTGTGGATTCACTTTTTTGAGAAAGAGCGGACACAGCATCCTCGGTCGTTGGTATTTCTGATGATCTTTTGTCATAAAGGAATATTCCAAGAAAGAGGCTTGCGCCAATGACGCTAGTAATGATCATTTTCACGAGTGAGTCATTCATGTGTTTAGTGTACCACACGCCCCGTGTTGTTTTGTGTGGAATATGGTACAATTACAGTATATTAATCATCTAACAACACTTATATGCGTACTACTATCAAGGCGACGAATATCGATCACACGAATGCGATCGACACTTATGTGACCAAGCGCATGCGCGATCTCGAAAAGGTCCTCGACGCAAAAGAGAAGAGTAAGATCGCTCGTGTTGAGGTGGGGAAGTCAACGACACATCATCGCGGAGGTAAGGATATATTTTTCGCCGAGGTCATGTTCCATGCGAGCAAGAAAGATTTTCGTGCCGCAGTAAAAGCCGATGATCTGTATGCTGCTATTGATAAGATGCGTGATGAGATCGTTCGTGAGGTGACACGCTATCATGAGCGTTTACGCGAGCAGAGAAAAGATGGAGAGCGCGAAATGAAGCGTCATATCAAAAAGGCGTAATCCTTCACTAATGCAAAAACATCGATTCAACCTTGATGAACTCGCTTACTGGGGGGCACTCATATTCTCCGCAGTGATCATCACTTATCTCCTGACGACACTCATCAATCTCTCGTATCAAGAAGAAACAGCTTTTTCTGGTGCGACGAATTATAAAAAACAGGTGCGTATGATCACGCTCGATACTTCCATGGGTCCGATAGTTGTGCGACTTGAGCGAGCGCAGGCTCCTATTACGACAGCAAATTTCATACAACTCGCACAATCAGGATTTTATGATAAGACGAAGATCCATCGCGTTGTTAAGGGGATGCTTATTCAGGGTGGCGATCCACTCTCGCGCGAGAACGATCGTGAGCTTTATGGCACGGGTGGTCCCGGATATGTCTTTGAGGATGAGCTCTATGGTGAATCGATGCTTCGTGGCGTTGTTGCTATGGCAAATCGTGGTAAGCCTGGCACGAATGGCAGTCAGTTCTTCATTCTTACCAGTGATCAATCTCTGCTCATGAATGGAAGGTATACCGTATTTGGGCAAGTTGTTGAGGGTATGGATATTGTTGACCGCATCAGTGAAGTGGAGACTGATGAGGATGAGGTTCCTATTACTCCAATATTTCTCGAGGATGTGGTGATCGAATAGGACTGACCTTGCTTTGCTATTTCCGCTTTTGATGCGCATGCAGTAAAAACTGTGTGCGCATTATTTATTTCCTCCGCGTAAAAAATCTTCGTATGGCATTTCTTTTTTCCCTTCGGGGACAACTCGGATGATGTTGAGCTTATTGTCTTTGTATGTTGCGTGAGTGATGCGCACACGAATGTCCTTACCGCTTCTTTTGGTAAAGAAGTATGCCCCTGGCCATTCATCGAATGCCTGTATCTTTTTGTAATTTGAAAGTGGGTCTTCTTCAAGATCTATGCGCCCATCCTCTTTGATGATCTTCTTTGTGAAAGTTGCTTGTGCGTGGTCTTGTTCCTTTGCTTTTTGTTCCGTTATCCACTCGGGAATCGTACGTGCAAGAAGTGCACCACCCTCATGTGCAAGTGCGCCGGTGAGCACGCTTCCTTTTGGTGGCCACTCTCTAGCAGTGTGTAATTCTTGTGCGACGATCGGTCCATGATCGAGGTCTTCGTCGAGTTTCATAATGGTGACTCCGGTCTGTTCTTCGTTTGAAAGAATGACCGACTCTATGGGCGATGATCCACGGAATTTTGGCAAGAGTGATGGGTGAACATTGAGCACGCCGTATCGTGGCATCTCAAGTATTTTTTTAGGAATGATCTTTCCGTACGCGGCAACAATAAAAAGATGAGAGTCGTACAAAGCGAGATTTCTTTCGAACACCTCATCACGAAGCGTTATCGGCGTGAGGACGGGGATATTCCTTGCTTCCGCCCATACTCTCACCTCGCTCGGTGTCACAATAAGCTTTCTTCCTTTTGGTTTATCTGGTGCGGTAATGACGACAGCCGGAAGATATCCCTCCTTCTCAAGTTCATCGAGAATTATTGTCGCGAAAAGCGGTGTTCCAAAGTATGCAAAACGAATGCGTGAGGTATCGTTTTCCATATATTAAGATGCATTCTTTGATTTGATCGCGGTTATCTCTTCTTCCGTAAGTTCTTCGATCTCGGTCGCATGATCGATGAAGAGTGTGCCGTTTAGGTGGTCTGTCTCGTGCTGGAATATTTGCGCAATGAGACCGGATCCTCCGTAAGTAAATGGTTTTCCGTTCTCATCATATGCGCGTATGGTTGCCTTTTCACTGCGGCGAGTGTTTCCATATAACCATCTTACTGAAAGACAACCCTCAGGAACCTTCACCTTCTTTTGTGAGAGCTTGATGATCTCGGGGTTGATGCAGATCATGTCTTTTTCAGGTAGTTTTTGGGTGATTACACTCGGCTCTCCCTCATTGTGATCTTCTATTGCAAACGCTTTCCGTGAGACGATGAAAATACGGAGTGGGACACCGATCTGCGGGGCGGCAATGGCAACACCATCAGATTCTTTGTCGAGCGCAAGTTTCATTTGCTCGAGAATGGTGTTGAGCTCACTGGTATTAAAATCCGCTACTTTGACGGGGGTAGCGATATTGCGCAAAACAGGGTCACCGTCTTGAACTATCGGTGGCGGGAGGATTCCTTTCTTCATGATGTCTATTGTACTGAAAATTCATGATTTTGCTACAGCGCGGAAATATCTCACATAAATAGTGACTTGGTAAAAGTATCGTTTGTCTTAGATGACACTTTCGGGGTTGATGCGCACCTGCACATCAGGGGGTAGTGCTCTGATGAGTCCAAGAAGTTCATCGTTCGGCCAGCCTCCCTTGGGTATCTTAAGGAGTGCGTTCATTCGGTATTTTCCTTTTACGCGTGCGATAAAAGAGGGGAAAGTGACAGGGTGGTATATTCCAAAGATCGTTTCGATCTCTTTCATCATTGCAACACCCTCAGCCTTTTTTCCTTCGTAGGTGAATTTGATGAGCGTTGAGTATGGTGGGTACCCTAATTGTTGACGTATCTCAAGTTCTGTCCGCATGAATTCTCCGATATTGCCCGCGGTGGCAAGTGCGAAGAGTGGTACATCGGGGTCGCGAGTTTGTATGGAAAAATGATCTTGTGCCTTTTCGCGAAGAGAAAGAAGTAGTCGAAATACTTTTTCGCTCATGCGGAAGTCGGGGATGGTCAGAAGGGAGTTTACTGAAAGTATTCCGACTGTGGAGATGGGTTCGGTGAGGTAGGGAATTGCCATCTCCGTTCCGATAAGGATCGCACCTGGTGATTGATAGAATTCTTGAATACATTTCTGTGCTTCCTTGTGATTTTTTATGGAGTCTCTGTCGATACGGAATATTGGCGCTCCAGGAAATCTTTTTTTCAAGATTTCTTCCGCTTGCGTCGTACCAATGCCGAGCGGAACCATTCTCCACCCACTGCAATGTGTGCAGGTGACATCTGCGTCACGCTCATATCCACAACGATGACAAAGAAAGATGTGTTGCGGGTTCCCGTCTTGATCTTTCTCGCCATTCTTCTTGTGGAGTACGATCGGTGCACTACAGCGCTCGCAGGAAAATACCGTACCACAGTCACCACAGACGGTCATGGGGGCATATCCACGACGCACTCCAAGGATGAATGTATGTGCACCTCGAGCGCGCGCATCCTTGATCTGATCCACGAGTGCGGACGAATAGATAGCAACTCGTCCCGTCGCCGGTTGTTCCCCTGACGTACGCATATCGATGATCTCTTGTTTGGCGATGGATGGAATACGTGATTTTGGACGCATGAGTGCTTCAAACTCGCCTTGTTCTTTACGAAATAATGTTTCGGTACGCAAGAAAAGATCACCCAAAATAAGATCCGCATTGATCGCTTTAGTGAATCGCTCCACGAAGAATCGCATATCTACAAAAGGTCTCCCCTGGAGCGTATAGGTACTCGCACTTTCTTTATCGAGGATCACGCTTTCAATGTCATGGCGTGGTATTGCGAGGAAGAATGGTGTGCCTATGATGAGTACAGGGTGCTCCATTTCGAGGATCTTTTTCCATCTCTCCTCAAGGGTTTTCTTTGTGAGTCCACCATGAATGATGAAGGTGTATTCTTGGATACCTTTTTCGAGACTTGCATAGGTGTGTTCGATATCTTGCACAGAGGGGAGTATAAAGAAGCACGATGCACCGCGCGCGAATACTTCACGGATGTGGCTTTTGTATGTTGCTCGTCGCTCCGACTCCTCCGCTTGGAAGATGAACTGCTCACGCATGCGTGCTCGGCGGGCTTCGGGCGGTGTCGGTGTGGCGATATTCTTTGAAGCAAGAAGAACATTTGAAAATACTGCTTGAACGATTGCACCCGTCGAAGCGGCAAAGTATTTCGCAGTTTCTTCGCAGGCGTCAATGAATGCGGGGCTGAAGAATTCCGTCGCGTGGACTCGTTCGAGTTTTTTGAGTGAGAATTCGGCTTTTTTGAGCTCCGCTTTTGCTTCGTGGGCGGGTATTGAGCGGATGACGAGTGCGGGGGTAGATCTTCCGCGCAAAGGAACAGTAACGAGTGCGCCCTTGGGGAGCGTCTCTTTTGTGAAGTAGGAGAGTTCGTCGATGGGAATGCCACGTTTGATCGGCGCGACGGTAATAATGTTCATATTGCCATCATATACCATGTTTTCGTTTCAGGCATGGGGATTTCGTTATTTGTCGGAAAGTGAAAAAAGTCATATGATTGCGCGATGCAAACTCATTTAGCGATCAAAGGATTGGCAGGAAAACGTACTTTATCTGGAGAGGTGAAAATTGTTGGAGCAAAGAACGCCGCGCTTAAAGCAATTGCGGCAAGCATTCTTTTTCGTGGCCCGCTCCTTCTTGAAAATGTTCCCGAAATAGAAGATGTTTCGCGTATACTGGAGATACTTCGCACGATGGGTGCGAATGTTTCAAGTGATGGACATCGCGTGTCTGTCGATACGACACATTTGAACTCCACAGTACTTACTCCAGAAATATCAAAACGCTTGCGTGCTTCCATTGTGCTCACGGGGCCACTTCTTTCTCGTGAGGGTCGTGTAAAATTCCCACACCCTGGTGGTTGTGTCATTGGCGATCGCCCTATCGATCTTTTCTTGGAAGGTTTTAAGAAGATGGGTGCATCGATCAAACATGTTGGAAAATTCTACGATCTTCATGCTCCGAAGACTGGACTCCGTGGCGCTGAATTATTTTTCCGCACACAAAGCGTGACCGGTACTGAAACATTCATGATGGCTGCAACACTTGCGAAAGGTGTAACAACGATCAAGAATGCCGCAATGGAGCCTGAGATCGTCTGGCTTGCAGAATTACTCAATACATCAGGTGCACACATTGAAGGCGCGGGGACTCCAACGATAACGATACGTGGTGGTGCGCGACTCACACAGAAGGGGAAAGCCTATCCAGTGATACCCGATCGCATTGAAGCAGGAAGCTTTCTCATTCTTGGTGCACTCGCGGCAAAGAAACTCACGATTAAAAATATTATTCCAGAGCATCTGGAATCACTTATTGAAACTCTCGAGTATTCGGGGGTTGTTATTGAAAGGGAAAAGACCGCACTTACGGTGTGTGCCCCCAAGGATCCGTCTCGCTTGCGCGCCGTTTCGATTCGTACGCACGAGTATCCCGGATTTCCAACAGATCTTCAGGCACCATTCATGATCTACCTCACACAGGTCACAGGGGAAAGTCTTGTCTTTGAGACGATATTTGAAGGTCGTCTCAATTATACGGAGTCACTCAATCGTATGGGGGCGAATATCACCATGATGGATCCGCATCGCGTGCTCGTGAAGGGTTCGACCACTCTTAAGGGGAAGCGTCTTGAGAGTCCGGACCTTCGCGCGGGACTTGCCTTTGTTATTGCAGGCATCATCGCGGAGGGTGATTCCGAGATCCATAATGTCTACAATATCGACCGTGGATACGAGCGTATCGAGGAGCGTTTGCGCGCTATTGGCGTTTCAGTCGTGCGCGTTGAGGAATAAATTCTTTCGTACTTTAAATTTGGAAATAAAGAAACACCCCGCATATTGGGGTGTTTTTGTGAGTGAGGCAATCTTGTGAATCAGTGGAGCATAAGTTTCTTTACAAGATCCTCCACTTCTTTCTGCGCTTTCTTTATCGCTTCGCTATCTCCTTCGAGTTTTGGGTCAGCAAGTAATGCTTGTTGGACGATACGTTTTTTGTCGGGGTGTCTTTCGGATAGTTCAAGAACTCGGTAACAGATGGCGATAGTGTCTCGCACCATGACTCGTGCTTCTTTTCCAAATCTCTCTTCAAAGACCTCAAGAAAACCATTTCCAATGAGTGCGTATTCTGGATTCTCATTTTGTAAACGGTTCATTATCTTTGCTCCTATCTCACCTCCTCGAATGAGACGAAGTTCTACCTTGAGTGCACGTATTGCTTCCTTGCTCACTTGAGCGACCATTGCAAAACTCCTTTTGTTCAACATACTTCCATCCTTTACGCTATAGAAAATATTTTTCTCCGTCAAATGAAGTGGATTCGCTCATGGTTTGTCCACTTTTGTGTTTGTCAAAATGGGTAATGCTTCATACAATGGTATGCATATGGTCACCGAGGAACTATTAAATTTTGTACGCGCACAATTTATGGGGGGAATGCACCCCGACGAAATAGAGCGTTTGTTGGTTGGCGAGGGGGGGTGGGATAAGAATGACGTCGAAGAAGCGATGACTTCGCTCGGTCTGATCACTGCTCCTTCCTCTCTGATTCCTGAAAAGCCCGCCGCTCCTTCAGTTGCCACTTCTTCTTTTCCTCCTCCCCAAGAAAAACCAGAGGAGGTTCTACCTGCCCCATCTTCGGTTGTCGTCGAACCCGCTCCTCCCCAAGAAGTTCCTCCTCCTCTTGTTTCAGAGAATCTAGATGTAGTTCTTACTCCTGATGTAGCTCAACCAGAAACATCTTCTCCGGCAAAAAGCGAAGGGGAGGTCCATGAGGATTTTTTGGGAATTTTTGCAAACACAGAGGCATCGCCCACCCCTCAGCCCACCGTCGTTACTCCTCCTGCTGAAATAACCCCCCCAGTTCAATCTTTCGATCTTTCGCGTGTGGTCACGACCCCTTCCGCTCCGTCACCCACTACGGCGGTTGAGGTTCAAGCGACAGCTCCCACTTTTACCACTCCGTCACCCGCAGAATCCCCAGTGGCTTCAATTGTTGTTCCTCCTTCATCTTCTCCCGTAAATCCCGCACCGGTTGATTCAGGTTTTCGCCTGAATCTTTCTGCTCTCGACAACAAAGAGAGTGTTCCTTCAGTTACGGAATCGGTCGCTCCTGCTCAAAGTGATCCCGTGTTGGGAAAAACTATTGAGACAAAATCTGTTGCAGAAGCATGGCTTCAAGGCGCAAGAGAGTCCAAGGCGAGTACAGATGCAGACGCCCTTGCTTCCGCTCCTGGAGCAGTAAAAGAAAACAAACCCGCAATTCATCGTACGATGGGTTCGGATATTTTGTTGCGTGGAACAGGTGCCGCAATAGCGGGCGTTCCATCACTCCTTCCTCAAGAGGAAAAACTCGAGGAACCTCCCGTAGTCAAAGCAACACCACCAGCCCCCGAGAAACCAAAGACCCCCGTGACGCCACTTGCAGAAGATTTGATGCGTCGCAATAAAATAAAAAAGATATTATTGATCACCATCGGAGTCATAGCTGTACTCGGCGTGCTCGCTGGAGCCGTTCTCTTCTTTATGAAGACAAAAGCTCCTGATAAGGGGACACTTTTTGATACAGTGCTGACAAATTTCCTTGCTTCCTCTGCTTTTGCGTATAAGGGTGAGGGGATGCTTGATCTCGGTTTATCTGTTGAGACTGAAGCAGGTGCGCAAAATGGCGTAATGAAATTTGCACTTGCATATGGTGGTGCATTACAAAATACTCCAAACGGATATGGGGACGGTATTCATCGCGTGAACTTGAAGGGTGGTCTGCAGTCTGGTGAATTCATGTGGAGTACCGATATCGATACGGATATCAAGGTTGTTGGAAATATTTTGTATTTCCACGTACTTGCACTTCCGGACTCCGCAGACATGGATCCCGATGTGCTTCAAACGTATTGGATTCAGGTCAATCTTTCCGATATTGCTAAGGAGCTTGCACTTAATGGTGTTGCTGCAGCAGAAGAGGGGTATGGTAATTTTGGTGGAAGCTCTGCGGACACATCTTTTAATGCACTGATTAAGAAGTCTATGCCATTTACTGCTGGAGATCTTATTGAGGAGCAGGGAACATCAGGTTCGGTTTTGCACTACGCACTCAAGGCGGACCCTGATCGCATGATCGAATTGGTCTCACTTCTCTCTCGTAAATACATGAATAAGGATCTTGTGCTCACGGATGAAAAGAAACTTCGCTTGAAAGATGCACTCGCCAAGATGACGGGTGATGTGTGGGTGAATAGTGAAACTGGTACTCTGATGAAGTTAACCATCTCAGGTAATTTTGATGATGAGATGTTTGATATGCACGTGAAGGGTCCAATGGCACTCTCTTTTGATTTTTCAGATTTCAATAAGGCGGTCACTACAAGTGCGCCAACGCCAGTGCTTACTCTTGAAGAATTGCAGACTCGCACCGCAGATTACAAGAAGGTAAAAGAGAAGCGTGCACGAGATCAGGTGAAGCTTGATCGTCTCTCATTCATCAAAGATGCACTTGCGCTCTACTATGATGAAAATAAAAAATATCCCGCAACACTGACGCAACTCGAGCAATCAGGTAAGCTCGCAACATCTTCGGTGGACAGTATCGTGTTGAAACAATATGCATATGCGGCGTATATCAAAGATGGTGTATTCACAAAGGCGGGGCGTTGTACGACAAAGGGAAAGACATGTGAATTCTATCATCTCGGTATAAATCTCGATGATGTGATGAATCCTGTTCTCGAGGGTGATATCGACCATGTTGATGACGTGCTTGGTTCGGATGTGTCGGGATGTGCGGGCGAGACTGATGTCGCATGTTATGACATTACTCCTGCTTTTGGCCAGCCTCTGCTTATGGAAACAGTGGAGCAAGGGAGTTCCACGGCGACAACCTCTCCGGCAATGTAGTTCTGGTTCTTACCTTATTTTGAACTGATGATCTTGGGGTGAAGTTTGCCTATTGCCGCGCTTTCGTGTTAAATAAACCCCACATGGCACTATTTACGAGAAAGCTTGGAATTGACCTCGGAACAGCAAACACGCTTGTGTATGTTCCTGGTCGCGGTATCGTTTTGAATGAGCCATCGGTGGTCGCGGTTTCGGAGCGTGATAATCGCATTCTTGCTGTTGGTATCGAAGCAAAAGAAATGGTCGGACGAACTCCTGACGATATCATTGCGTATCGTCCGATGCGTGATGGCGTTATTGCGGATTATCGTGTTACTGAAGCGATGCTCCGATATTTCATTACGAAAGCGATCGGAAGGTGGAATATCGTGAAGCCTGAAGTGATGGTCTCTGTCCCTGCGGGAGTGAGTTCGACAGAACGTCGCGCGGTCATTGAGGCTGCGATGCGTGCAGGTGCAAAGAACGCATACGTCGTGAAAGAGCCTATTCTCGCCGCTATCGGTGCGGGTATTCCTATCTATGAAGCACGGGGACACATGATCGTTGATATCGGAGGTGGAACCACTGACGTTGCAGTGATCTCTCTTGGGGGAATCGTTGCATCAACATCAGTAAAATGTGCAGGGAATCGCGTTGACCAAGCTATCGCAGACTACATCAAGAAAACATTCAATCTTGCGATCGGAGATAAGACCGCAGAGGACATCAAGATAAAGATCGCTTCTGCAATTCCTCTTGAGGAAGAGCTTACGATGGTGATCAAGGGGCGTGATTTCATTGCCGGACTTCCTCGTTCAGTAACTGTTTCGACCAATGAAATAGTGAAGGCTATCGACAAGGAGCTTCGTGAAATGATCAAGGCGATCAAGGATGTTTTGCAGGAGACTCCACCGGAACTTTCCGCGGATATCATTGATCAGGGCATCATCATGACCGGAGGATCTTCGCAGTTACGTAACCTTCCAGAGCTTGTCGCGCGACGGACTGGCGTGAAGGCTATCTTGGCCGACGACGCACTCTATTGTGTTGTAAAGGGAACAGGTGTTGCTCTTGAGCATCTTGATACATATAAGAAATCGATCATCTCTAAGCGTTAAAATGAAAACCCGCCATCACGGCGGGTTTTTGTTACTGCTTTGTTTTTGCGAATGATACGTTCGCGCGTCGATCTTGATAGTGTGAAAGAAGTTGAATAAGCACGGAATAATCTTTTTTGAATACATTCACGTCTTCGTATGGCCTCACGATCGTTGCGGGGCTTGTGAACAAAAGGATGATCGCATGATGGCCTTGATGCTTTTCGGCTTTGACCATACGCAAGTGTTTCACTCTTACAAAGGTGTTTCCGATCTGGACGAATGGTACTGGTGGAGTTTCTGATAGTTCATTCCAGAGCAGTCCGCGCTCAGCTTCATCTCGGAATTTAAGACCGAAAACTATTCCATCAGTGCAAGAAATATCCATGCCGATTATTCCATCGCTATTATCTTTTGCAATGAACTCAACATCTTCAACGGTGTGCTTGATCTGATCGAGTATGCTTTCAACATACATGCGTGCCTCCCGCCTCCGAGGATGGTCTTTTTTGAGTATCTCGCATTACGTTTTTTTGTCAAAGGCGAATTTTAAAAGAGCTGATATACTATCCACATGAAACCGAAACTGGACATAACCGCAGAGAATCTTCATCATGCCTACCTCATCGAATCTGCCGCGGATGAAGGCGTCTCCTTGGTCATCGAGATGCTTTCGGGTATCGGCATCGAGAGTCGAGGAAATCCTGATTTTCATCATTATACATACGACACCCTTTTGATCGCTGATGCACTCGCGCTCCGCACTGAACAGTCATTTCATGGTAGCGAGGGTGCTCGAAAGATATTTGTCATAACCTTTAATACGATATTGAGTGAGGCGCAGAATGCGCTCCTCAAGACGCTCGAAGAGCCAACTGCGGGAACGCACTTCTTCTTTATTACGAAGACCCCCGAGGCGCTTCTTCCGACCGTTCGCTCGCGTATGCAGATGATACGCATGAAGAGAAAAGAGGAGAGTGATGTTACATCGGAAGATGTCTCTGTGCGTGCATTCGTCGAGGGTGATCTTGCGGAGCGCATGGAGATCATTACTCCGCTTACAAAGGCAAAGGCCGATGAAAAACCTCAGGCAAAAGAGGACGCGCGTCTGTTCCTTGAATCTCTGGAGCGTGTGCTTTATCAGAAGCTCCAGAAAGACCAAGGTGTCGCGCATGCGCTTGAGTACGTGCTTGAAGCCCGCCGTGCCCTATCGGAGCGTTCACCGTCACTCAAAGTTCTCCTTGAGCACATCGCTCTCCTTTGCCCCCGCATGGGGAAATAATGTTCCCTACATTATTCATTCATATTGAAGTTGTTCGAGTGTTTTGTTAAGATACGAGTCATCTATGACATACAACTTTTCAGAATTTAATACCCGCGTGAACGGCATCGAAGAATGGCTCAAAAAGGAGTTCTCGCTTTTACGTACCGGTCGCGCCACCTCAGCGATCCTTGATTCGATCACGGTCGAATCATATGGATCACAGACGCCGATAGCACATGTTGCGAGTATTTCAATGGAGGACCCTCGTACGCTTCGTGTCGCTCCTTGGGATAAAACACAGGTAAAGGCCATCGAAGGCGCGATACAAAAAGCAAATATCGGATTGTCAGTCACTTCAGACGAAGGAGGACTTCGTGTGATATTTCCCGAGCTTACGGGCGATCGTCGTTTGCAGATCATCAAATTGCTTAAAGATAAATTTGAGGACGCGCGCATATCTCTTCGCAAAGAGCGCGAAGAGGTCTTGAACGATTTCAAGCGACAAGAAAAAGAGGGGACGATGTCTGAGGATGAACACTTCAAGGCAAAAGAAGAATTACAGAAACTTGTCGATGAGGCCAATCGAAAATTCGAAGGACTTGCTGAGCATAAGGAGCGCGAGATCAACTCATAGTAATAATAAAAATGGCCATTTGGGCAATTTTGCGTACGGAACAACTTTTTCGTTTTCTCGCGTTTCTGGGGTAATATTATTCTTATGTCTATTTTACTTTTCTTTGTTGTTATTCTCCTTCTTGTCTTAGTGCACGAGTTTGGGCATTTTATTATCGCAAAGCGTGCAGGTATTCGTGTTGATGAATTCGCATTTGGATTTCCTCCAAAACTCTGGAAAAAGAAATGGGGCGAAACAACATATTCATTCAACGCACTTCCGCTCGGAGGGTATGTGAAGATCTATGGTGAAAATCCTGACGAAGTGTCCGAGAGTGTCGACAAAAAACGCAGCTTCACACATCAGTCGAAATGGATACAGGGATTCGTGATCACGGGCGGAGTCATCTTCAATCTTCTTCTCGCATGGTTCCTTATTGCGGGAACGCTCATGATCGGTGTTCCTGCATCTGCTGACATGGCGGAAGAAGGCTATGTTATTCAGGATCAGCGCCTTATGATCACAGGCGTTCACGAAAAAAGTCCCGCTCAAATATCGGGCGTGCGATCAGGTGACACACTTCTTCAGATAAGTGATGGGAGTAGTGTCATCATGTCGATATCTCCGGAATCGGTCATGGAGTTCGTTGATGCACGTGAGGGGCGCTCATTAATTTTTACCTTCCTGCGCAATGATATTCCTCAGCAGATGACGATAACTCCAGTTTCAGGAATCGTTCCTGATCATGCCGCTATTGGTATTTACATGGACATGGTCGGTACGCTGCAATTACCATTCCATGTTGCATTATGGGAGGGTTTGAAAAAGACCTATCAATATACCGAACTTACTGCGGTTGGCATTGCGCAGTTTCTTTCAAATGCAGTGACGGGGGATTCTGATTTTTCTCAAGTGACTGGTCCGGTCGGTATTGTGAATGCGGTTGGTGACGCTGCGGATTCTGGACTGACAAACCTCCTTCTTTTTACGGCACTTATTTCCATCAACCTTGCAGTCATTAATGTGCTTCCTTTTCCTGCGCTTGATGGAGGAAGACTGTTGTTCATTGTTATTGAGGGTATCACAAGAAAACAGATAAAAACACAGGTTGCGAATGCATTTAATGTTGTTGGTTTTGCGCTTCTCATGCTTCTTATGGTCGTCGTGACATATCACGACATTGCGAAACTTGTAGATTAACGAGACTCTTCGTTGGCAACAAAGATCCACCTTTAATGAGGGTGGATCTTTGTTATGGATTTGGCGCGACAATATTTTTTGTGTAAGATTACGGACACATATGCTTCAGTCAAAACTATTTACCAAAACTCGCCGTGAGGCGCCGAAAGATGAGGTTGCAAAGAATGCGCAGTTGCTTATTCGTGCAGGATATATCGATAAACTTGCCGCGGGCGTCTACACATATCTGCCGCTTGGTTTTCGCGTCCTCAAAAAGATCGAAGACATCATCCGCAAAGAAATGAACAGCGTTGGTGGTCAGGAAATCTTTATGCCATCTTTTCATCCCAAAGAGCTCTGGGAAAAAACGGGTCGCTGGAATACGATGGATGACCTCTATAAAGTAAGCGATAGCTCTGGTCGTGAAGTTGCGCTTGGTCCAACACACGAAGAGGTGGTGACTCCGCTTGTGGGTACATTCATTTCTTCATACCGCGATCTTCCTGCGTATGTCTATCAGTTTCAAAATAAATTCCGCATGGAACTTCGCGCGAAGTCGGGCATACTCCGTGGGCGCGAGTTCATCATGAAGGATTTCTACTCTTTTCATCGTGATGAAAAGGACCTTGCCGACTATTACGAAAAAATGAAGAAAGCGTACGAGCGCGTATTTGAGGCTATTGGTATCGGCCCAACAACCTATCTGACGTACGCGTCAGGTGGGAGTTTCTCGAAGTATTCGCACGAGTTTCAGATGTTGACCGATGTGGGTGAAGATATCATCTTCATCTGCGATAAATGTCGTATTGCGATCAATAAGGAAATAAAAGCAGATCAACCAAATTGCCCGTCATGTAATAACACTGAGCTTCGTGAAGAGAAGGCCATCGAAGTAGGAAACATTTTCGAGCTGAAGACAAAATTCTCAGGCGCATTTGGCATCACATACAAAGACGAAACAGGAAACCCGCAGCCCGTGCAGATGGGTTGCTATGGTATCGGACTTGGGCGTGTCATGGGTTCTGTTGTGGAGGCCTATGCTGATGAGAAGGGTATTGTGTGGCCTGAGGCTATTGCGCCATTCCAGTTTCACTTGCTCAATTTAAGTGCTGATGATGAAGAGGTGAATAGTGCTGCGCTTTCTCTCTACAATGAACTGACGACAAAAGGCGCCGAAGTGCTCTATGACGACCGTAAGGGTGTTTCCGCAGGGGAGAAGTTCAAGGACAGTGATCTTCTCGGAATTCCCGTGCGCATTGTTATTTCAAAAAAGATGATCATGCAGGAAAAACTTGAGCTCAAGGGTCGCACTGATGTCGAATCACGCCTCATCTCAAAGGAGGAGTTATTCGCACTTTTGAAGTAGAAGATCCCGAACTCAGAAAAAACAGTAAAAGCCGAGAAGGGTGCATCTTCTCGGCTTTTTTCTCTAGATCTTCCATTATAAGCTCTTTTTTTGACTATCTACCTTACTTCCTCTAGAATGTGGAAACGATGTTAGACCGATTCTACAGAATGGTGGGCAGTGATATAGGTATCGACTTGGGGACCGCAAATACCCTTGTGTATCTTCGTGACCACGGAATCATCATTGATGAGCCTTCTGTTGTGGCACTCAACCAGAAGACGAACCGCGTGGTTGCGGTAGGTATGGACGCAAAGCAGATGCTCGGTCGCACTCCAGGGCATATCACCGCCATTCGTCCACTCGTAGATGGAGTCATTTCAGACTTTGAGGTGACCGAAGAGATGCTTGCGCATTTCATCAATAAGGCACAGAAGATGTCCAAGAAGCAGGGTCGCCCTCGTGTGGTTATCGGAGTACCTTCAAGTATTACGAATGTTGAGACACGCGCGGTACGCGATGCTGCGATGAATGCGGGTGCACGAGAAGTGTATATTGTTGAGGAGCCGATGGCTGCCGCTATCGGTATCAGGCTTCCGGTCAAAGAGCCCATCGGTTCGATGATCATCGATATTGGCGGGGGAACGACCGATATCGCGGTCATCTCTCTTGGCGGTATTGTGAACTCAAAGAATTTAAAGATTGCCGGCGATCGTTTCAATGAAGATATCATTTCCTATATTCGTGATGAATTCAAGATACTTATCGGTGAGCGCACCGCAGAAAATATCAAGGTTGCTATTGGTACTGCGATGAAGCCCGAAGAGGCGCGCGAGACTTCCATCCGTGGACGTGATCTTCTTACGGGATTACCACGCGAAGTGATCGTTACCGACTCAGATATTCGCGAAGCGCTCGGTGCCTCGATACAAGTCCTTGTTGATTCGACAAAAGAAGTACTTGAGGCCACTCCTCCTGAGATACTTTCTGACGTCATGAATCGCGGTATCGTACTTGTGGGTGGTGGGGCACTCATCTATGGATTACCAGAGCTTCTTGCTCAGACATTAAAACTTCCCGTCACCACCGCAGACGATCCACTTACTGCAGTTGCGCGTGGAACAGGTATCGTTATTGAAAATATAGATGAATTTCGCGAGGTCCTAATTGAACATGATAACGAGCTTCCGCCACGATAATAAACGGAAACAAAAGAGGTTGCAGCTCCTCATCACTTTTTTCTTGCTCCTTTCTTTGCTTCTCGTATTAAAAACACCCGTATCAAGCGTACTGGGTGAAGTATTTCACTTTGTGGGAACACCTTTTTGGAACGCGAGCTCGGGTATTGCAGGGTGGTTCCATGAACAAGGGTCACTCATCACGTCAAAAAAAGCGCTCCTGAAAGAGAATGATGAATTAAGGGACATCATTGATCGCACGGCGCTTGATGCGTATTCTTACACATTACTCCGAGAGGAGAACGACATGCTTAAGGAAAAGCTTGGTCGAACACCCGAGAAGGAGTTCTTGCTTGCTCGTGTTCTTGCGACTCCGGGGCAATCACCATTTGATACTCTTATTATTGATGCGGGAAGTACTGAGGGGGTTGCTCTGGGAATGCGTATTTTTACTGACGGAGATTTTGTCATCGGTGAAGTGACGAGTGTGTTTGGCCACAGCTCTGTTGTGACGCTCTACTCAGCCCCAGGCTCAGAACTTCCTGTCATACTCGCATCGGATGGAACCCCTGCAACTCTTTTTGGAGAGGGTGGAGGAAATTTCCTTATTACACTACCTCGAGGGACTCTGATCTCTCCTGGAGACCTCGTGAATATTCCCGCACTTGCTCCAGAGTATGCTGCGGTCGTTGATGCGGTCGATCGCCCCGAAGGAGAATCACTCGCATATGTATATCTCAAATTGCCGATGAATATCTATCAATTAAAATGGGTATACGTTGCAAGTCCTCTCGTGTCACGAAATGGAGTAGGAGAGAAAACTCAATAAGATCATCATATGCGTATCTCTTTTGACATCCTTCTTGTTCTTTTGCTTCTTGTGGCACCATTCTTTATTACCGCCACTCTTGCTTTTGTTGGGCTTATCTTTTTTCCTCGGTATGCGGAATTTGTTGCACTCGCACTTTTTGCAGAACTGACATATCGCGGAGGAGATATGCATGTTCTTGGAATGTTGATCCCGCTCACGATCGTTGCACTCCTTCTTTTTCTTTTTGCAGAATTTCTTAAAGCATTCATACGCACACGAATGATATGAGACAAAGGCGACGATATAGTCATAATGACATTGCACCCGATGAAATATTCATGGATGACCGGAATATTCCTGAGTTCGATGTACATCAATTTGAGGGTCGCATCGAGGCACCCATTAAAAAAAGCACCATTATCCTGTGGGGGAGTTTTTTTCTGCTCATTGGTGTCGTGTTCTTGTTTCGCGCAGGGGAACTTCAAATAAGAGAGGGCGCAGCGTATGCAGAGAAAAGTGAGCGCAATAGTCTTGAGCATCAGTGGCTTTTCCCTGAACGAGGAATAATCTATGACACCAATGGAGTTGAGCTTGCGTGGAATGTTCCATCGACTGAAGAGCTTGGTTTTTCACTCCGGTCATACATCAACAAGCCCGGTTTTGGTCATATTCTTGGATTCCTTCATTATCCGGCGCGGGACAAAAGTGGTGTGTACTATCGCAGTGACTATGAAGCTGATGTGGGTATCGAAGAGTATTACAACGATGTCCTGAAAGGAAAGAAGGGGAAACGTATCATCGAAACAGACGCACTTGGAAACGTTATGTCTGGTAATGTTATCGATCCTCCTGTGCCGGGGGAGAATCTCCGTCTTGCTATCGATTCTCGCGTACAGAGCGCGTTTAATGATGTGATCGCGCGCATTTCTCATGAGCAAGGTTATCATGGTGGTGCGGGCGGGATCATGGATATCGACACAGGAGAGCTTCTTGCGCTTATATCATATCCTGATTTTGACCCAAACATCATGACTTCCGGTGATGATCGTAAGGCGATCGTTGCATACAACAATGACAAGCGCCACCCATTTCTTAATCGTGCGGTCTCGGGTGTATATACTCCCGGTTCCATCGTAAAACCCATCTTTGCGCTCGGTGCATTAAATGAGGGTATCATCACTCCAGAGACGCGAGTACTGAGTACGGGTTATATTGCGATTCCGAATCCATATTCTCCGGGAGATGAGACGCGTTTCAATGACTGGAAAGCGCACGGTTGGCTCGATATGCGCTCCGCGATCGCATGGTCTTCGAATGTATATTTCTATGAGATCGCTGGTGGATTCAAAGATCAGAAGGGATTGGGTATTCGTAATGTCGAAAAATATGCCCGCATGTTTGGATTCGGTACAACGACAGGAATTGATATTGAAGGTGAGGCTATTGGTACGATCCCAAATCCCGAATGGAAGGCAAAGAATTTTGGTGGTGATCAGTGGCGTATCGGTGATACGTATTTTACCGGTATTGGTCAGTACGGTATGCAGGTGACACCACTACAAGCACTCCGTGAGGCGGGCATTATTGCGTCGAAGGGGCGCGTGGTAGATCCTCATCTGGTGAAGGGTGCGAATACTGTGTTCCATGAGCGGTTGCCAATCCCCGAATCATCATTCACTGTCATTCATCAGGGTATGCGGAAGGGTGTAACGGAGGGTACTGCAAATCTTCTTGATCTGCCGAGTGTGGCTATTGCCGCAAAGACGGGAACTGCTGAGCTCGGTGTTTCGAAAGCAAATGTAAACTCGTGGGTCATTGGATTTTTCCCATACGAAAAGCCGAGGTATGCATTTGTGGTGATCATGGATCATGGAACAAAAGGAAATACGACAAATGCGAGTTATGTTGCACGGGAATTGTTCACATGGATGACTCAGGAAACGCCCGAATATCTTGAAAACAAGCCATAATAAGCAGGATGCATTGTTCGTTGCCCATACTATCAAAACGTGATATATTGGAACCCTTATGGATACAACAAAGGAATATTTAAGCCGGGAAAAACACAATGAACTTAAGGAGGAGTTGGATTTTTTAATGCATGTGCGCCGCAAGGAAATAGCAGAAGCACTTGAGGCTGCAAAGGCGTTGGGCGACCTTTCAGAGAATGCAGAATATCATTCTGCGCGTGAAGCACAGGCGGGTGTTGAAGAGCGCATTATGATCATTGAGGAGATCCTCAAGAATGCGGTTATCGTTGGAAGTAAGCACAAAACTGATGTTGTTGATATTGGTTCTGTTGTTACCGTGAAGCGCGGAAAAGAAACAAAGACCTATACGATCGTCGGAAGCGAAGAAGCAGATGTGCTTGCCGGAAAGATCTCAAACAAATCACCGCTCGGTGAGGCAATGATGGGAAAGAAGAAGGGAGATGAACTTACTTGTGTCACTCCGAAGGGCGAGGAGCATTGTCAGATCCTTGAGATAAAATAATTTTTCTATCTCATGGCCTCGATCGAAGAGATTAAAACAGAGCGCCTCCGGAAATTGGAGCAGTTGAAAGCTGCGGGGAGGGAACCATATCCAAGCAAAGTTACGCGAGATCACTCTCTTGCGGATATTCGTGCACAATTCAAGGAACTTGAATCAGCGAAGAAACCTCTTTCGGTTGTCGGTCGTGTTATGGCAATACGTGGACAGGGTGCAATTCAGTTTGTCGTACTCAATGACGGAACGGGTACTTTTCAGGCCGTCCTCAAGAAAGACACACTCGGTGAAGAAGAAATGAAATTCTTTGGTGAGACGGTCGATATTGGTGATTTCATCGGTCTCTCTGGTGAGCTTTTCATCACTCAGCGTGGTGAGGAGAGTATTCTTGTCACATCATGGACAATGGCGGCGAAGTCTCTTCGCCCACTCCCAGAGAAGTGGCATGGTCTTCAAGATCCTGACGAGAAATTCCGCCAGCGCTATTTGGATATTTTGTTTGATGATGAACTCCGCGATCTTTTTGTGAAGCGCTCAAAGTTTTGGAACGCCATTCGTTCATTCTTGCTCAAGGAGGGTTTCCTTGAAGTTGAAACGCCCGTCATTGAAAATACTACTGGTGGTGCTGATGCGCGCCCATTCAAAACGCACCACAATGCGCTTGATCTCGATGTATTCCTTCGCATCTCCTGTGGAGAGTTGTGGCAGAAGCGACTCATGGTTGCGGGATACAATAAAGTCTTTGAGATCGGTCGTATTTTCCGTAACGAGGGAATGTCTCCCGAGCATGCGCAGGACTACACACAGCTCGAATTGTATTGGGCATATGCAAATTACGAAGACGGAATGATCTTGGTGGAGAATCTCTATAAGCATGTTGCGCAAGAGACATTCGGAACACTGAAGTTCACTATCGGAAAATTCGAAGTTGACCTCGGAGGAACGTGGGAGCGTTATGATTATGGTGAGACCATCAAAAAATTCACTGATGTTGATATCAATACTGCGACACTCGAAGAAATAGAGGCAGCACTCAAGCGTCTTGCGGTTGAGTATGATAAGAAGGGATGGAACCGTATCCGCGCAACCGACACACTCTGGAAGTATTGTCGCAAAAAGTTGGGTGGCCCAGGATTCCTTATCAATGTTCCCGTGGAAATGTCTCCGCTCGCAAAGCTTTCTCCGAGGGGGAGTGTTGTTGAGCAATTCCAGCCGATCATCGCAGGAAGCGAAGTTGGGAAGGGGTACAGTGAATTGAATGATCCTATCGATCAAGCAGAGCGCTTCCAGGCACAGCAAGATATGCGTGATGCGGGTGACGAAGAAGCACAAATGTTCGATCATGATTTTGTTGAAGCTCTTGAGCACGGCATGCCACCAACGTGTGGTTTTGGAACATCGGAGCG
>DAIUCR010000001.1:47800-71844 GCA_036846065.1 Patescibacteria group bacterium
TTGAAGCTCTTGAGCACGGCATGCCACCAACGTGTGGTTTTGGAACATCGGAGCGCCTCTTTGCATTCCTTGCGAATCGCCCCGTCCGCGAAGCGCAGATATTCCCCTTAATGCGACCTAAATTTTAACGACCGAAGGGAGTATAAAATTGGAAGTGCCGTATCGGCCGACCTAAAAATTCTTAGCGGGTACTCCGCCAGATTTTCTTTGTGCGTACTCGCACTCTAGAAAATCCAGTGCAGGCTGCATTTAGTCTGCCACTTAGAATTTTGGAAGTACTCGAAGTGGTGCGACCTAAAATTTAAGGAGCAGAGCGATTATAAATTTGGAAGTGTTCTGGAATTCTTATTCCATGGACCGACCTAAATAAAAACGAATTACTTAATTTACCGAGGACCGTCCTCGGTAAAAATGAATGTTTTTTGAAAACCCCAGCATCACTTGCTGGGGTTTTGTTTTGCCTTTATTTATAAAGGGTTTTTCCTCTATTGGGTGTGGATAAGAATGGTTGCTGTGTGGTATGTGGTGGGATACAATAGTATGCATGTGGGAGAAAGTGGGAAATAAGGTTTAATGTTCGACAGAGATGAAAAAGAGAATTGGCCCCCGTGATCAGTCGGAATGTGTGAGTGAAAGGTGATCCGAGGGTTCAGTCTTCTTTTGAAAAAGAAAAAATAGTGAAGTGCATGCAGAAAAATTGAGCTTGGCGCAGTCTTCACGGTAGAGTGCGCCAAAGTCAGAGTTTCTGAAAGAAAATATTGAGCATATGTTTATAGGCGAATACACACATACAGTCGACGACAAGAAACGCCTCTCGGTGCCTGCGAAATTTCGTAGGGAACTTGGAAAAAAGGCGGTGATCACCTATGGCCTCAATAAGTGTCTTTCTGTGTATCCAGTCAAAGAGTGGAAAGTGTTTGCGGAGAAGCTCGCAACACTTTCAATGGGGAAGTCGGAGGATCGTGGATTCTCGCGCACAATGCTTTCTGGAGCATTTGAAGTGGAGATCGATTCGATCGGACGTATCCTTATTCCCGAAACGCTCAAGACCTATGCGTCACTCACTGAAAAAGTCGTGCTCACTGGTGTCTATGACCGCGTGGAAGTCTGGGATGAGAGCACGTGGAAGGCATACAAATCACAAATGGTATCTGAGGCAGACAGAATGGCCGAACAGCTGGGTGAGCGTGGGGTGTTCTAAATGAATACTGCCATGACCCACAAAAGTGTTCTTTTACAAGAAGTCATCGAATCATTGAATCTTCATAAGGGTGGAACCTATGTTGATGGCACATTCGGAGCGGGCGGCCATAGTCGGCAGATCGCTCGTGCTATTTCACACGAAGGTCACCTCATCTCGTTTGATCAGGATGAGACCGTCTTTAATGAAGCAGTCGTTCGAGCTATTTCCGAGGATACTCGGTTTACGCATGTTGTTGAAAATTTTGGCAATGCAAAAGCCGCTCTCGTAAAGCTCGATATTCAGCATATCGATGGTGCGATGTTCGATCTCGGACTTTCATCAACACAGCTTGAGGAGTCGGGGAGAGGATTTTCATTCCAACGTGATGAACCACTGTGGATGACGTTTAAACATTCTCCAAAAGAAGAGGATGTGACCGCCATCGATATCGTAAATCATTGGAGCGAGGAATCGATCGCAACGATATTAAAAGGATTCGGTGATGAACGTTTTGCGCGCTCTATTGCACGCGGAATCGTTGAGGCCCGCAGTACGGGAGAGATACGTACGACGAGTGAATTGGTGGAGATCATTCGCACAAACACTCCGGGTTGGTATCAGCACGGTCGCACGCACTTTGCAACGCGTACATTCCAAGCACTTCGTATGGCTGTCAACGATGAGCTTGGAGTCATTGAGAAGGGGATACGCGGAGTATTTGAATTACTGTCACCGGGTGGACGAATATCAGTTATATCATTTCACAGTATTGAAGATCGTCTGGTAAAGCAGTTGTTCAGAGACATGAACAATGAGGGATTGGTTGAGATGATCACAAAGAAGCCGATCGTCCCAAGCGACGAAGAGCTCAAAGAGAATCCACGAGCCCGAAGCGCAAAATTACGAGTCATACAAAAGTTATAAAATTTTAATAGTAGTTTACACAGATATGGTCAAAACACTCATTGCACAATTCGAAGAGAACGATCGCGGTATCTTTTGGATGCTTGCTGCTCTTTTGGGCATCAGTGTTGCGCTCTATCTCTATTTTTTAAGTGTTTCGATCGGTGCAGTCATCGCACGAAAGTCTGGAGAGCAGAGTATTGGAGTCATTACTTCGAAGATCTCTATGCTCGAAACAACCTACGTCGCACTTGATCGTCGTATTGATCCTGCACTCGCACGTGAGCAAGGTTTTATTGATATTTCCGTACCAAAGTATATTACTCAGGACACAAGCAAGAATACGACACTCACTCTTCGCGAGAGGGGTGGTGTGCGCTAATATATGCATCCCGAAGCGCGCAATCGTCTTCGTATTATCGCGGGCATAGTGCTCGCATTTGGAGCGCTTTTTCTTGTACGTCTTTACTATTTACAGATCATTCACGGTGAAGATTTTACCGCAGAAGCCGAGAAGCAATATGTTGCAACATTGCCGAATCTTTTTGCGCGAGGAAACATTTATTTCACCGAAAAAGGAGGAAGGAAGGTTGCCGCTGCGACTATTAATAGTGGTTTTGTTGTCTCAATCATCCCAAAGGAGATCACTGATAAAGAAGGTGCGTATACGCGTTTAAATGCGATCATTCCGCTTGTGCGCGAAGAATTCATGATAAAGGCGCAAAAGGAAGACGACCCCTATGAAGAGATAGCGAAACGTGTCACCGAGGAAGATGTAACAAAGATAAAAGCGCTCAAGATCCCAGGTGTGCAAACATTCCGTGAGACGTGGCGTTATTATCCTGGAGGGTCTTCCGCGGCGCAGGTCGTTGGTTTCGTTGGTTATAACGGAAACCAGCTTACTGGTCGCTATGGTCTTGAGTCCTACTACAATCATGTGCTTGTCCGCAAAGACGAAGATCTTTATGTGAATTTTTTTGCAGAACTTTTTACAAATATCAACGAAACAATATTTGATCGTCAGACCGAAGAAGAAGGTGACCTCGTGCTTACCATCGAACCTACGGTGCAGAGTTACTTTGAAAAGGAGATACAAAGTGTCATGGATGAGTGGCATTCAGATCAAACAGGTGGCATCATTATGGATCCCAAGACGGGTGCGATATATGCAATGGCGGTCAATCCTTCTTTTGATCTCAACGACTATGGTTCAGCAAAGAATGGTCGTATCTACTCAAACCCGATCATTCAAAATGATTACGAAATGGGTTCTATCGTAAAGCCACTTACAGTGGCTGCGGGAATCGATGCGGGTGTCATTAGTGCGAATACGACATATAACGATGTTGGACATATCACTCTTAATCGCAAAACATTCGGCAATCACGACGGCCGCGGTCGTGGACCGGGTACCACAATGCAAGAAGTCTTGAATCAGTCACTGAACACTGGTGTGGCATTCGTTGTGACAAAGCTTGGAAACGAACGCTTTGCTGACTATATGCTCAAGCGCTTTCATCTTGGGGAAGAGACGGGTATCGATCTTCCAGGTGAGGTAGAAGGTCTCATGACAAATCTTTCTTCAACACGTGACATTGAGTATGCGACGGCATCGTTTGGTCAGGGTATTGCGATGACGCCGATCAATATCACTTCCGCGCTTGCAATACTTGGGAATGGCGGAGTCACTATCTCACCGCACGTTGTGGAGGAAATACAATATGAATCAGGAAAGGTTAAGAAGTTTTCTCCCAACCCACCAGAGCAAGTATTGAAGAAGACTACCTCTGATGAGATATCGCGCATGCTGGTCACTGTTGTCGATAAGGCCCTTCTTGGGGGGTCTGTGCGTGTGCCCGAGTACTCGATCGCGGCAAAGACCGGTACTGCGCAGATATATCGCCCAAGCGCCGAGGGTGGTGGATATTATGACGACCGCTACCTCCATACCTTCTTTGGTTATTTCCCCGCATATGACCCGAAATTCATCGTCTTCATGTATACCTATTATCCCAAAGAGGCGAAATACGCATCACATACGCTCACGATGCCATTCATTCGCACCGCAAAGTTCTTGCTTCATTATTACGATATTCCACCAGATCGTCCCGAGAATGCTGTCGCCAATTCCGTCTCACTCCGCTAGTGTCATTTGCGAATCCACATTTTTTCATGTAGAACCCACTCACATCCATGCGCAAACTATTTAAATCGATCATCGTCAAAATTCTCACCTGGGAGGCATCCATGGTACTTCGTCGCTATAAGCCCGAGGTTATTGTTGTGACAGGAAGCGTTGGTAAGACGTCCACCAAGGATGCCATCTATTGCGTCCTCAAAGACTCTACCTCTGTGCGCAAAAGTCAAAAGAGTTTCAATAGCGAGCTTGGTATCCCGCTCACGGTCTTAGGCCTTGATAATGCATGGGGTAATCCAATACTTTGGACATGGAATATTCTCCGTGGATTATCACTGCTCATTATTCCTCATGCATATCCGAAATTATTGGTGCTTGAGGTGGGTGCCGACCATCCGGGAGATATCCGTAGCGCGACACGTTGGCTTAAGCCTGATATTGCAGTCATCACACGGCTTCCAGAACATCCCGTGCATGTCGAATATTTTTCTTCACCTGAAGAAGTTCGTAAAGAAAAAGCTGAGGTCGTGCATGCGCTCGGTGATCGCGGAATCTTTATTGCAAATGGTGATGATGATTATGTGCGTGACTTACGTACAAAAACCAAGGCCCGCACGATCACGTATGGCGTGGAGGCCGGTGCTCAGGTACGCGGAAGTTATGTGCGGGTGGATTACGAAGAAGCGGGTGGAAAGAAGCATCCAGTAGGTATGCTTCTTCGCGTCGACTGGGAGGGGAATAGTTTTCCCGTGCGTCTTAGCGGCGTACTCGGTATTCAGCCTTGCATGGCGGCCCTCGCAGCGCTTGCAGTGGGTATTGCACGGGGAGAATCGGTCTTGCGCATGTCTGAGGCACTCGCAACTCTCGAAGCGCCCCGTGGACGTATGCGCGTCCTTCCTGGGGCGAGTGGAAGTATCATCATAGATGATACCTATAATTCTTCTCCTGTTGCCGTACTTGCAGCACTCGATACCCTTAAGTCACTTGAGGGTACACGGAAGATAGCGATGTTGGGTGACATGCTTGAGCTTGGAGAATTCTCCGTGAAAGAACATGAACGTATCGGCATCGCAGCGAGCGCGGTGGTTGACGAGCTTGTGACGGTGGGGAAGCGCGCACACATTATTGCTGATGCAGCCATCGCTGCAGGACTCGCAGAGAAACATATTCATCAATTTTCATCATCAACAGAAGCAGGTGATTGGGCGCTCACGAATATCACTGCAGGAGATATTATCCTCGCAAAGGGTTCACAGGGTTCAGGTGCAAACATGATACGTATGGAGCGTGCAGTAAAAAAAATATTACGCGAATCTCGTGATGCAAAACATGTGCTCGTCCGCCAAGAAAAAGAATGGCAGGCACAGTATAAATAAAAGGTATTAAACCTTTTTTAGCTCTCCTCGGCTCGGAAGTAAGAACGAATACTTTCTTGCTTCTCTCGCTCTACGTCGGCAATAAAGAAACAAAAAACCACCCTCGGATAAGGGCGGCGTGGGGCGCAAGAAGCTTAATACGTTTCCTTACACTCGGGTGCTGTCGGATTCTTGTTGCATTTCTCGAAGTATTCTTTGACTTCTTCGGAGTACGAATGAAGTGACATCTTTTTCCCATACAGAGACGAGTGTCCCGAAAGCGGGAGCACGATCTCTTCGCGAGGGAGTCTTCGGATCTCGTCGATCATGAAGACATGTGCGGTGAAGTGTGTCGCCACCGAACCATTCTTGTGACGTCGAGGGCGCTCATTTACGGTGAACGGACCGAAGGTTTCAAACTCGTCCGCACTCGAGTGGCGCACGGCAAGCAAATAGGGCTCACCCATGCGCATATTTTCAGGATTGATCGTCTCGGGGAATTTTAGGGCGACTTGTTGGTCAGTCATCAGTGATATCTCCTCTGCACAAGTTTTAAAAAAGAACGTATTCCTGAAACAGGATGAAATGAATGTACGCCTTTTTGTCTATATTGTCAAGTTTTCCACTGGACAATATTCTACAAATTCGCTATTCTGTGGAAGTCAGATTTTGGCCCTATCGTCTAACGGTTAGGACGAAGGCTTCTCAAGCCTTAAATCAGAGTTCGATTCTCTGTAGGGTCACCAAACGAGATTTATCTCCATCAAACTCCTTTTCTAGGCTGTAGACACAAGCCATCTTTGTGGTTCCAAATCGTCCATCAGCAATTGGAAGCTTTTCCTTGAAAATAAGATTCTGGAAACTTTCAACGAGTACAGGCTTATCCTTTATCCGTTTCCATGTAGAGGCGGCATTACGAACGAAATCAAGGCAATAATCGAGTGCCTGTTCCATATCGAATTCATAATCTCGATTGTCCACGATCTGGACTTCTTTTTCAGCGATCTCTCGATTGATCAGGTTTCTTCGTTCGATGAACTCGGCATCGGTATAAATTCCTCTTTCGAGATAATCAAAAGCATTTTTACGCTTCATTTCCAGTTGAGCGATTTCATTTCTAAGCTTTTTGTTTGATTCGTCAAAATTTGTATTTTGATTCTTCCATTGATCAAGAAGTATTTCCTTAAAGACTTTAAGATAATCTTCGCTCGGTTGTAGTTCAAGAAGATGATCATAAAATTTTTGTTCAAGTTCGTCTTTCTTGTAAAACGTACTTCGTTCACACTCTCGCTTATGGTGGTGATAATACGAATAGCCCTTCTTCATTCTGCCCGTCGAAGTACTCCCCGTAATTGGTTGATTGCAATGAGAGCAAATTAAGAGACCGCGAAGGGGGAAATTCGGATTCTTAGCTGATCGATGTTTGCTGTGAGGAGTTTTAAATCCTGGTTGGCACTGGTAATACAAAGCTTCAGTAATGATGGGCTGAAACGCACCCTTGAACTCTAGCCCCAAGCCTGATACGAGGCCATAGTAAATTGGGTTAAGAAGCATCTTCTGGACGAAGTATGGATTAGGATTCTTGCCCGTAGCTGTGCGTAAACCCCTCTTGGTGAGTAATTGGGCTAGAGAGTTGTATGTATGTCCTCCTTTTGCGTATTCCTCAAATGCGAGCTTTATAAGGGGTGCTTTGTCAGGATGTGGAACGATATTCGACTTGGGGACAGGGCGATAGTAACCGACGGGGGCAGGCCATACCCAGACACCTTGCTTAAGTCTTTCAATCATTCCGTTGCGAGACCGCTCTGTTCTAATGGCATTATCAAATTGCGCGAAACTTGAAAGGATACCCTCCATGAGTTGTCCCGTTGGTGAATCGTTGATTGGTTCGGTGACAGAGCGAAGAATAGTGCCATAACGACGAAGTGCATTTGTGACGATTGCATGGTCATTTTGATTACGAGCAAAACGATCTAGTTTTAAAACAATGAAGAAGTCAATTTTACTTTTCTTGTTTGAGCAGAACGCAATAGCTTTTTGAAACTCAGTGCGATCAGCCGTTTTGGCAGATTCTCCTTTTTCTATAAAAATCCTTTTGATATCAATATTATTCCGCTCGGCAAATTCCTTACACAAACGCTCTTGCATCTCTAGGCTCGTGCCGTCCACTTGTTCAGCAGAAGAGACACGAACATAGATTATTCCTGTCTTTTGGGGTTGATCAGCCATGCTCGGTCATTATTGCGCTTTCATCCTTATTTGGGAATACCCTAATGAGATTTTTTGGAACCATCTCTGATTCATATGCCCCAATAGCTAGCTTAGCCAACGCTTCCATTTCAGTTCGAATAGCCGTCAGTTCTTCATCTGACTTATTCGCAAACGCTGGATACTTCCTGAAATGGTCAAGGGAGATCATAGGTCAGTACGAAGTTTAAATAATCGAAATCTTCCCGTACCTAGATGCTTGGTTTCGTATGTACGATCGACAATAGGGTTCTCTTCAATATCGTAATCATCGAGAATAGGCCAAAGCATCGGCATACCCTTATGAATGAGAGGACGTAAAACGTTACGTGATGCAACGTAAGACTTTTGATTCTTTAGTCTAGGATCGATAAAGGCTTTTGCCATGTACTTAGTGAGATAGAACGAGAGTTTTTCGTTTCCATCGGTCTGTTTCAGATATACAAAACCGTGCCCCCAGAGTCCGGCCAACGTTCGAGTTTTCCGTTCAGATAGAAATACTTTCTCGGGTATTCCCCAGAAGAGAGCATGGAAATGAACTGCTCCACGTGCTTGAAACTCTGGCACACTGATATACTTGAATGCCTTTCCATATCGATAGCGGAGAGTCTGGATATAAGCGCTGAAATGTCGATATCCTGTTGCAAGGTCGCATTGATTTTCTGCGTAGGTAAGAGTAACCAGTACAGGTCTTTCAGATCGTGAAAGGTTAGCCGCGACAACTCTTCGGAAATCCAAACTAGCGCGGCGTGCGTTATCGGGTCTCCGCCCCAAGAGTTTCTTCCGCTGTGTGCCCGAAAGTGGATCTTCTCCATCAGCTCCCACACTCTCACCATAAGGAGGCTTTGCAGTGCTTCGGATGCGTGAACCCAGTCGGACGATGTCTCGTTCGTATTCATAAATTTCGATAAAATTTCCATAACTAATAATTTTGTTGTAACCCATATGTTTTTTGAGTTCTTCCTTAGTGAGGTAGTAAGCAAGTCACCCTCGTGGCAGAGTCGCCTCTTCACATGAGCGCTACGCGCGCTTGACCCAGTCGCGCGCAGCGCTCATGTGAAGCTCCGGGCGAGGGTCAAGCCTGCCACGAGGTAAATAAAAACATCCTCGGAGTGAGGATGAGTGACAGGATATGTGGGGATGGTCTATTCGAAGGCTTTTTTGTTGAATTCGAGACGATCTGCGTACACGCTAAAGATTTCCTTAAGTTGTTCGTGTTTGTGTACAAACTTAATCAGTGCATCCTTGAGCGGTCGTGGTTTGTAGCTATCAATGTCGTCGAACCAAACTACTCCATCGCTTAAATTATCTTCAAGCTTGGCGAGTACATCATGTTCTATGTTCGGCTTTCCTTGATAGCTAGTTGATATGATTTCTTTCCCTAAGTGAAACTCAAATTTGTTTGGGTCATACCATATACCTGAGTCCTGTATGTCATCGAAACTTCGTCCGATATTCATCTGTTGGAGAAGTTTTTCAATACTCCTAAATGGGAAGAGCATTACGTACGAAACAACATCATCACTGTAAATTTTAAAAAAATCCTTCGTTTGATCAAGCAAGTCTTTAACAGTAATTTTTTCATTACTGAATGCTTCCATGTCGAAGTGATACTGGGGAGGAAGGATATCACTTATTCTTTCTGCAAACATATTTTTTCCTTCGGGAGAAAAAATCTCGGCGTTGATGTCGGGAATTTTTGCGAGTATTTCATTATAGCCGTCACCCGAAGCAAAATCTTTTGCCTTTGTATGGAAATCATCATCAACAACAGTAAGTCCCATCAAGTAGCCCTTCTTATCAAGAAGCTTTAATGTGTTATGAAATATAGGCAGAGTGATTCCAGCTTTATTTAAATGTTCTTGCTTAATCAGAAGAAGATTTTTTTCTTGCTCAGGCAGATTAAAACAGTTCTCTTTTTTTGCGTGATAAAGAAATACTAGCAAGTTTACTGTATCATTCATGTGCTGATCACCAGGTGTCATATGGAATGAAAATACCACAGTATTTGCTATTGTCTAGTATTAGATTGGTCATAGTGTTTTCAAATATCTCTTTAAGGGGTAGGATGGATGAGTATAAATATCATGGAGAAGAAGTCAGGCATAATCGAAATAATCACGTCACCGCTAGGTTTTTTTGCGCTTTCCTTGCTTATTGTCGAAGCGTTTCTATCAACTGTGTTGACGTTATCAAATCTAAGCCCAGAAAGTAAGTACTGGGGAATGATCATTGGAGCAGCACTTTTTGTACTTGTTGTAGTTGGAGTGTTTCTCCTTGTATGGTTCAAGCCAAAGAATCTAACTTACGGGGAAAATAGCCATCTACATGAAGAAGAAATGAAAAATCACTGGGGTGTCAGTGAGTTTCCTGAATCAAAATCAGAAATCGAAGATGAAACGCTAGTTGCACCAACAGAAAAAATTTGAACTCCATGAACTCAAAAAAGTATTTAATAACTTATAGTCTTAAGACCACTAACTGGAACTACACAGGGTTCTTTGGTGCAGTACAAAACCTTGGCACTTGGTGGCATTTCATCGACTCCACTTGGATAGTGAAAAATACTAATTTCGCGTCATCACAGGAAGTATATACTCTTCTTGCGCCACATTTATCAAAGAATGATTTTATACTTGTTGTCGAAATTGTTCCGGGAACCAGTTTTGGTTGGTTACCAAAAGCAGCATGGGACTGGATAAATAGCTAGAAAATGATTGAGAATATAATTAAAATAGTTTTAACTATCCCATTACTCTCTGCGGTAGTTTTCTCGATATTGCTAATATTACGATTATGGAACACGCAAATAGACGCTCCAAAAACTGCAAAAATGTGGCTAGGAGATCAACTGGCATTTTCGAGCTGGATTGCCACTATAGACGAAGATTCAATCTATCAAGACGGAAGAATCATTGGTCGGGTTGAGGTACCTCCAATAATTAAGAAAGGTAAAATTACATTCCCGCGTGTTAGATATATTTCATCCTTCGATGATAAGAAAGACATTGAATACAGAAGATTCACATGTCGAAATATTAAGATAAATGGGTCGACTCAAGTTCAAGGAATGGAAATTGCTGGCTGGTTTCAAGATTTAGAATGTGAGATTATCCAAAACTAAAAATATTTTTGGTACCTGAAATTCCTTCATTTCCTCAGCTACTCGATTCCAATTTTTTAGCATTTGAGTCTCCTGTGGAGTTTCTAAATATCTTATCAGGCTTGGTGTTATATTTTGTCTATCCACATTTTTAAATTACCTTCTTAATTACGTGGTATAGTTATCAATACGAGTATGCCAGCCTTAATAAAGACTACAAAAAAGAGCGTTCGCCAAGAAGAGGACATGGATTATCCGCTGAGTGGATTTTTAAACAAAATCCTATGCGGTGACGCCATAAAAATGATGAAAAAAATTCCCGATAGCTCAATAGACTTAATCGTCACTTCACCGCCATACAATTTAAAAAACTCAACGGGAAATGGAATGAAAGATGGAAGAGGCGGAAAGTGGGCTAATGCAGCATTACAAAAAGGATATACTCACCACAGTGATTGCATGCCCCATGATGAATATGTCAGATGGCAAAGGGATTGTCTAACTGAAATGCTTCGTATTATTCCTGATAATGGAGCAATTTTCTATAACCATAAGTGGAGAGTCCAGGGAGGGCTACTGCAAGATCGTCAGGATATAGTTGAAGGATTTCCTGTCCGGCAAATTATTATATGGAGGAGAAAAGGGGGATTTAATTTTAACCCTGGATATTTTGTGCCAACATACGAAGTGATCTATTTAATAGCAAAACCTAAATTTAAACTGGCACCAAAAGCGAACGGTTATGGTGATGTGTGGGAGTTTACGCAAGAAATGAACAATGATCATCCTGCTGCGTTTCCCGTATCTTTAATTGATCGAATTATATCTTCTACGGAAGCAAAAAACGTACTTGACCCATTTATGGGATCGGGAACTACCGCAATTTCTGCACTTAACTTTAAAAAGAATTTTGTTGGAATAGAACTTTCTCCTGAATATTGCAAAATGGCGGAGGAAAGAATAAAGCAGCACAAAGTACAAAATAAACTTTTTAACAAGTGATATTATGATAGATAAACCTCTTACGTACACAAAACAAGCCTTGATAGAAAAATTTAAAGAAATTGCGGTTCGGGGCTGGATTCCAAATGCGCGACATGGCAATCATGGAGGAATCGGAAATACCCTGGAAGATCTATTGGGCATTGAAGAAAATAATTTACCAATACCAAACGCGGCCGAATGGGAATTAAAAGCACAGCGTCTCAATACGACTTCACTAACAACTCTTTTTCATATTGAGCCTTCGCCTCGGGCCATCCGCTTTGTGCCGCAGATTTTATTACCAAAGTATGGTTGGGCGCACCAAGAAGATGGGAAAAAATATCCAAAAGGTGAGATGAGTTTCCGTCAAACAATACATGGAAAATCACCAAGTGATCGAGGATTTAAGGTCATTATCGATCGTGATGAAAGAAAAATTCTGATCTCTTTTGATTCTTCCATTGTCGATCCTTGCCACAAAGAGTGGTTGAAGGCTGTGGAAAAAAAGGTTGGTCTTGTGGAGCTTAATCCGCAACCATATTGGGGTTTTGACGATTTGGAGCACAAGGCCGGCACTAAACTACTCAATGCTTTTTACGTTCAAGCAGAGGTAAAAAAAGAAAATGATGAAGAATATTATAAATATTCAAAAGTAATGATGTTGCAAAAGTTTAATTTCGAGGGCTTTCTAAAAGCCATTGAAGATGGGAATATCCTTGTTGATTTTGATGCGCGCACAGGGCATAATCATGGCACAAAATTTAGAATGAGACAGAATTGTTTGCCGATGCTTTACGAGACATCTACGGTCATTATTTGAGTTATTTCTTTAATTGATAATAAAGAAAATTCATGGAAATCTCATCCGCCATTATTTCGTACTTAGAACTCTCGATGAGAGAGAGGCAGCAATTGCAAAAGGGAATGAATTTTCGTACTGATGGGAGGTTGTCTGTGTTCCTGATGTCATCAAGAGCAAATGCACCATATAAGGATCAGTGGTTGCCTGATAAGCAGCTTTTAATATATGAGGGTCATGATGCAAAAGCAGATGAAAAAGAGAAAAAACTCATTGATCAACCAATGCATAGAGAAACTGGGCGACTAAGTGATAATGGAAAATTTTATAAAGAAGCAATCGCATATAGGGATGGTCAGCGCGAATTGCCTATGCAGATTCAGGTTTATGAAAAACTCGATGTAGGGGTGTGGTTCGATAAAGGGATATTTAATTTAGTTGATGCTACATGGGAAACCGATGACAAAAGAAAGGTATTTAAATTCTTTCTGCATCCAACAGATGAGGTGCATTCAGTTGCAGACATGAAGGAGTATAAACATGAACGAATGATCCCGACACTTGTAAAAGTTGAAGTATGGAAACGAGACAGAGGGCAGTGCGTTACATGTGGAGCAAATACTGGGCTTCATTATGATCATATTCTACCTTTTTCAAAAGGTGGACGAAGTGATGACGCAAAAAATATTCAAATACTTTGTGCACGGCATAATTTAGAGAAGAGTGATAAAATCATGTAGTAATATGGGAAAGAAATGAAAAAAGAACAAAAAAGATCTCCGCTAAAAGAAGAGTCACCAAGGCTGCCTGGCCAGTATCTTCGAAATAAAATCAATGAGATTATTGACGAAGAATTTTTTCCTGCATATGGGGTAGCAAGCATGGCAATTTTATTTGCGGCACAGGAATGGATATATTTTATATTTGGAACGTCTCGAGAACTTCATCCATGGGCTTTCACATTAATCGCGGCGATTATTTCTATTGGTGCCTATACTTATTTTTTAAAAATAAAGAAAAAGGCACAGAACTATCGGCTCGGGTACGAAGGTGAAGTCTTTGTTGGGCAATTGCTTGAGGGATTCCGCACTAAGGGTTTTACTCCGATCCATGATGTGCCTTGTGAGAATAATGGTAGACGATTCAATATTGATCATGTCCTCATTGGACCAAAGGGGATATTTGCGATTGAAACCAAAACATGGAGAAAGAAGTGGGGCGAGAAGATTAATTATGTAAATGGACGCCTGCTTATAGGCACACACGTGCATGATTCGGAGTCTATTTTTCAGGCGCAAAGAAATGCAAAGTGGATAGAAGGGGTACTTTTTAAGCACACAGGTACGCACGTTCCAGTTTCTCCAATCATTTTATTTCCTGGTTGGTATGTCGAAAAGATAGCAACAAGCGAGGTGAAAAATGAACACAGTGTATTAATGCTTAATCCCAAGTTTCTTGATGGGGATCTTGATGTGCTTCCTAATATTTTAAATAATGAGCAAGTGGATCGTTTTGTTTCTGCTATTTCTGCGTATGTACATGGAGAGGCAATACGAGAAAAAGACTAGGAGTAGCAGAGTAATATCTATCGATACTGACTATTTCTTTTAACAATTGTTTCCAATTTTTTAGCATTTGGGTCACCAAAATAAGAACGGAGCGCAAAAGCGCTCTGTTTTTATATTTTGGTAGACCCTACAGAGAATCGAAAGACGGAGACCGCGAAGCCGGCTCCGAGTCATTGAGGAGGCGATGGTCGAGTCCGGGGAGGAACCACACAATATTTTTGAGTGTCCGCACGAAGAAAATATTGATGTGAGTTGACCCCGATTCTCCCCGTGAGCACTTAGCAGGTTGCGAGCAGTGCGGAGCAATATGCTTAGTGACTCCTGACCACTCTTGTGAAGTTTAAAAATATAAAACGCAAAGAAAATATTGATGTGAGTTGACCATGATTCTCCTCAGTGTTCCACCTAGGCTTTGTGCTAAAAGACTTAGTAACTCGTGACACAAGTAAAATTAGACTCCAAAGGAGACAACTAGGTGACCCCTCACCACGCTTGAAGTTTAGGAGCTATCTAAATTAGCTCGAAAAACAAGCTTATTTGTGGTATAATTTCATCACAATGAGCAAAAAATCCCTTTCCGAGCAAGACATTTGCTCAAAATTCATCTTGCCCGCAATCACCAATGCGGGCTGGGATTTACATTCTCAAATTCGCGAGCAAGTCACCTTTACCGCAGGGCAAATCATCGTTCGTGGTAAAACTATTTCTCGTGGGGAAAAGAAGCGTGCCGATTTTATCCTCTACTACAAAAACAATCTTCCCCTTGCGCTCATTGAAGCAAAAGACGCTAGTCACTCCGTTGGCGCAGGGATGCAACAAGCTCTCGGTTATGCAGACTCGCTTGATGTTCCTTTTGTATACAGTTCAAATGGTGAAGGATTCCTTGAACACGACCGCCTCACAACTTCAGGTGAAATAGAAAAAGAGATAGCCATTGATTCATTCCCAAATCCTGAAGATCTGTATCGTCGTTACTGCGCTCAAAAGGGAATTACTACAGGTGAAGAAGACGCAGTTCTTCAAGATTATCACGAGGGCACTTCACCGCGCCCACCTCGCTATTATCAGCGCGTGGCAATCAATCGTGCGGTAGAAGCTGTCGCACGTGGACAAAAACGCATTCTACTCGTAATGGCAACAGGTACAGGCAAGACCTATACCGCATTTCAAATCATCTGGCGCCTCTGGAAAGCAAACAAGAAAAAGCGCATCCTCTTTCTTGTCGACCGCACGGCGCTCGCAGACCAGACACTCAACAGCGACTTCCGCCATTTCGACAAGGCGATTACAAAAGTTGAAGGCCCCAATGTTGACCCAGCATACGAAGTGTATATCGCTCTCTATCAAGGGCTCATGGGTGGCGAAGAAACTGAGAAGTTCAAGCAATTTTCTCCAGACTTTTTCGACCTCATTGTGATTGACGAGTGTCATCGTGGAAGCGCCAAGGAGGATAGCCAATGGAGAGCTGTTCTTGATTATTATACCAACGCAACACAGATCGGTCTCACGGCTACCCCAAAGGCCGCAGACGACGCCAACAATTTTGAATACTTTGGCGACCCTATTTATACCTATTCACTCAAGCAGGGTATTGAGGATGGTTTCCTTGCTCCGTACAAGGTGATACGATATCGCTTCAATAATGACGAATGGCGCCCAACACAAGGCTTTACTGATGCAAATGGCAACCTTGTCCCTGATGAGATTTTTACTGAGAGTATGTTCGACCGCTCTATCGTCATAGAAGATCGCAATCGTGCGGTAGCAAAATGTATCGCTGACTTTATGCGTGAGACAGATGTATGGCAAAAAGTTATTGTTTTTTGTGTGAGCACCGAACACGCAGAGCGTATGCGTACATTCCTTACGAATGAACTCAGTGAGTTCGCGCAGCAAAATAGCAAATACGTCGTGCGTATCACAGGCGATGATTTTTATGGCAAGCTTGAGATTGATAACTTTATCAATCCAGAATCTCGTTATCCTGTTATTGCCACCACATCAAAGCTTCTCTCAACGGGAGTCGATACTCAGACGGTGAAACTCGTCGTGCTCGATTCTCCAATGAACTCTATGACTGAGTTTAAGCAAATTATTGGTCGCGGTACGCGCATCAACGAACAGTATGGAAAATACTACTTCACGATTATGGACTTCCGTAACGTGACGCGCCTTTTTGCTGACCCAGACTTCGATGGTGACCCGCTCGAAAGTTATGAGCAGGAACAAGGGAAGAATGAACCCCTCGCAATCAAGGAAGTTATTGAAAATGAGACCATTTCTGAATCCGAGCTTATTCAGAACAACCCGCTCGAAGAAATACTCATTGACGGCACCGAGATCAATCCAAAACCAAAAAAGATTTATATCAAAGACGGAGTTTCTTTTGAGCCTATTCAAAAGCTTATTCAGTATATCGACCCTGCTACGGGAAAGCTCATCACGACCTCGCTTCAGGACTACAGCAAGCAGGCTATTCAGGGTGTGTATGCTTCGCTTGAAGATTTTCTCAATAAATGGAATACCACCGAGCGTAAAGAAGCAATCATTGCCGAGCTCGCTGAGGCGGGCATCATTTTCGACGAGCTATATAAAGAAGTAGGGCAGGAGTGTGATATTTTTGACCTCATCTTACATGTCGCGTATGGCAAGAAGCCACTTACACGTAGCGAGCGCTTGAAGAACGTTTCTCAGAATGGCTACTTTGCAAAGTACGAAGGACAGGCGCGTGAGATTGTAAACCACCTACTCGAAAAGTATGCAGATAGTGGCATCACTGCTATTGATGATATTGGGGATTTGCAGGTGTCACCATTTACTGCATATGGTACGCCTTTTGAGATTGTAGAAGAGATTTTTGGCGGTCGTGAAAAATATATGCAAATGGTTCGTGAAATAGAGCGGCAGCTGTATGCTACTATCTAATATGTCTGAGATTCAAAACATCGTTAAGCAGATCCAGCAAATTATGTGGAAAGACGCAGGTGTCGACGGAGACGCTCAGCGTCTTTCTCAGCTCGTGTGGATGCTTTTCTTAAAGATTTTTGATGACCAAGAAACCCAGCTTGAGCTTATTGATCCCCGTTATTATTCACCAATTCCCGAAGAACTCCGTTGGCGTAATTGGGCTGCAAATCCAGAAGGCATCACTGGTGATGAGCTCCATGCGTTTATTGATAAAAAACTTTTCCCGACGCTTAAGAAACTTTCAGTGGTTGACCCAGAGTCGTCTGGTGGTATTGTGCGCAACGTTTTTGGTGACACGTACAACTATATGAAGAACGGCACCCTTATTCGTCAGGTTGCTAACAAGATAAACGAGATCAACTTCAACAAGAAGACTGATCGTCATCAATTTGGTGACTTGTATGAAAAGCTCCTCAAGGACTTGCAGAGTGCAGGGAACGCTGGAGAGTTCTATACTCCGCGCCCACTTACTAAATTTGTTGTAGACATGGTTGACCCAAAGCTTGGGGAGAAAGTGCTTGACCCCGCGTGTGGGACGGGCGGTTTCCTCGTGAACGTACTCGAGCATGTCCGCGCACACGAAGTGAAGACACAAGCAGATGAAAAGAAGCTTGTGAAGAATGTGCATGGTGTTGAGATTAAACCACTTCCACACCTTCTCGCGACAACAAACTTTATGCTCCATGGAATAGAGAGTCCGTACATGCTTCGCCATGATGATATGCTCGCCAAGTCACTTACACAATACACTCCTTCAGATCGAGTGGATGTTATCGTCGCAAATCCTCCCTTTGGGGCAGTTGTTGCCGATGGTACACAGGCAAACTTTCCAAAAAAATTTCAGACCAAAGATACAGCACTGCTTTTCCTCGTACTCTTCACCCACTTACTCAAAGAAGGTGGGCGAGCGGGGGTCGTGCTCCCTGACGGCGTGCTCTTTGGTGAGGGGGTGGCGTCAAGTATAAAAGAGAAGCTTCTTGATGAATGTAATGTGCACACCATCGTGCGCCTACCCGCAGGAGTTTTCCAGCCGTATGCGGGGGTAAATACAAATCTCATATTTTTCACCAAAGGCGAACCGACAAAAGAAGTTTGGTATTACCAAATGACACCACCAGCAGGGATGAAGCAGTATACAAAAAATCGCGGCATTACCGATGCGGAGTTTACACCAGTGAAAGAATGGTGGGAGAGTCGCACAGAGAATGAGCACGCATGGAAAGTTTCCATGGGCGAGATAAAAGCCCGTAACTTTAATTTAGATTTCAAAAATCCAAATGATGGGGAGGTGGCGGAGGAGCTGAGTTCGAAAGAGCTGGTCGAGAGGATTTTGAAAAGTGAGGATCAGATAAAAGATCTTTTGAAAAACATATGAGAGAATTTTTCGATATTTTTAGACCTAAAGAGGCAGACATATTAAATAATAAGAAATCTGGTGTTATTTATGTTGCAGATTTTCCAAGTGGTAGTGGCAAATATGTTTCAATTACCGAAGAGGGGATAAGTAACCCAGATTTAGATATAAAAATTTCCTCACGTATCCATTTACGGATTACATATTTAACTAGTTCTGAAAAAATAACTGGTGTAGAAATAGCAAAAGTTGATGGAAGTAAAATTGAAAAAATACATTTTTCCACACTTGATTTTGAAAGAATTTTGCAACTGCTTAGCTTGTTTTCGGAACTAGATTTAAAGGCTGTAAGTAATAAATCTGTTATTTTTGATGAATCAATCATTAGTGATTCAAATGAAGTATCTCGATTTTTAAAGCTGATTGTCGCAGACCCTCAAGGTAAAGATAAATTTGCTGAGGTAGCAAAAAATTATGGACTTATTAAGGTTGGTGATATTGATAGCATCGTTCAAAAAAAAGAAGCGGTAGATTTATTTGAGAAAATTTTAAATAATACAACTGACTTTCTAAAACATAAATCTGAAATCGGGGTAGGGAAAGATGAAGAAGTTTGGCAGAAATTCTTTTCTCAAAACTCGTGGATTCTTGGATCAGATTTTGTTGAAATTCTTGACGAGAGACGTATTGATGTTGAGAATATAACCGATTATCTGCTGAAGTCATTTGATGGTTTTGTCGATATTATAGAATTAAAGCTACCGACAGCGCCTTTTTGGACTGCTGAAAATATACCCAAAAGTGAACTAACGAGTGCCTCAATGCAGTGTAATCGGTACATACTTCAAACAGAACGTAAAATCAATGATTTAGAATTTAATAAAAAAATTCAGAACACTCCAATTATTAAACCAAGAATTACCTTAATTTATGGACGTTCTCAGTTGTGGAATGAAGACGAAAAGGAAGCATACAGAGTTTTAAATTCGAGTTATTCAAATTTGAATATTATTTCTTATGACCACTTGCTTGAAAGAGCAAAGCGTTTGATTGGAGTTAGCCCCATTGAATTTGCAGTTAAGGACATTAAAAAATAATTTATGGACTGGTGGCAACCTACAATTTTAGTAGACGTTAAACGAGATCTGTTAGATGTCGTTAGTTTGCTGATTAACGCAATTTTAGGAAGTGCAGCGGTTTATTCACTATGGTTGTCGAGAAAAGTACTGAAAAAATCTGAATTTGATTCAGCAATGAGTACATCACCAAGTATTATCATCAGGCCTCGCAGTATTTACGTAGGAGTAAAACAAAAAGAAGAATATGCTGGCTATGGAGTTGTTGATGGTAATGGAATAATAAAAAAAGATAGCGAGATTTGGGAAATTATTTTTTGTATTGAGTTTGAATGTTTTAATGCAGGGCGTGGCGCTGCTTTTAATATTTCTCAACCAAAAGTAACGAGCGTACCAGCCCTAAGTCTTGTTAGTAAAAAAACACCGCTCTACTTGACTAAAGAAGACGATTCTTTTGAGATTAAAATAACGCTAGCGGGGAAATTTGATGAAATATACAAGCTAGCAAATACTGAAATTCCAGTCGAGGTATCTTTAGTATATACAAATGATCAAAGCAATATCTTTTGTAGGTCAAATTGGAGTGCAAAAATTAAACCATTTGATCAGGTGGGTGCTGACCTAAAAGTGCGTGATACTCGTCTTCTACAGAGAAGCGGAAAAATAGAGTATTCTCAAGAGCCTTATGAATAGCTGGCAAACAAAAAAACTAGGTGAGGTTTGCGAAATTATCACGGGTGGCACTCCAAAAACTTCAACAAAAGATTTCTATGGTGATGAGTTTCTTTGGGCTGGACCTTCTGATTTAAATCAGGGAGTTTTTGTGACAAATACAAATAAAAAACTTTCAAAAAAAGGTTTTTGGGAAAGTGGTATTCGTATCGTTCCAAAAGATTCAGTTATGATGAGTTGCATCGGATATATTGGTAAGGTTGGAATTGCTCCCGAAGAAATGGCCACAAATCAGCAAATAAATACTTTTGTCCCTAACCAAAAAATTTTAGACTCAAAATATCTTTATTACTCGCTGATATCCAAGGCGGAAGAATTTCAGGCTAATTCGTCTCAAACAACCTTACCTATTATCAATAAAACAAAGTGCTCTAATATCGAAATACCGCTTCCACCGCTTGAGGAGCAAAAGGAAATTGTGAAGATGTTGGATGAGAAGATGGGGAAGATTGGGGAGGCGAAGCACTTGCGCGCGGAAGCCCTTGCCAATATCGGAAAAATCCTCCCCGCCACCCTCCACGAAATTTTTGAGGAGGGGAAGAAAAATGGGTGGGAAGAAGATATTTTGGAGAATGTTGTAAAAAAGGTAGCGGATGGAACTCACGATACCCCGAAATATTGCTCAGATGGGATACCGCTCATTACGTCAAAAAATCTTCTTGAAGATGGATTAGATTTTTCAAATATTAAATATATTTCAGAGGAAGATCATCGTCAGATATCAAAACGTTCTGGAGTGGAAAATGGTGATTTGCTTATCGCAATGATTGGGACAATAGGAAATATAGTAGAAGTGAAAACTGACAGGAATTTTAGTATTAAGAATGTTGGGCTTATAAAACCAAATGATGAAAAAGTGTTAGGGAAATATATCGCTTACTTTTTGCATAATTCAAGATTGTCATCATTGATTGAAAGAAAAGGAGCCACTCAAAAATTTATCGCACTCGGGCCAATTAGAAATATTAAAATTAAATTTCCACCCCTCGCCGAACAGCAAACAATCGTCAAAAAACTCGACACCCTCTCTGAAAAACTCCGCACCCTCCGCGACCTCCAAACCACCCAACTCGCCGACCTCAAATCCCTCGAAAAAGCGTATTTGAGAGAGGCTTTTAGTGGGAATGCGTGATAATATATTCTCATGGAACTTACGGGGAAAGAAAAGACAATCCAACAGGAAGCAAAAGAATACATTAGATCAAAAAAAGATGAGCTTATCGAAACATTTATCCTGAGCAAGAATCCGTTGCGTCTCGGTTTTATTACTATGTTTATGGCTGGCTCCCCTGGAGCAGGGAAGACCGAATTTTCTCAAAAATATATGCCTCTTATCGTTAATGATAAGTATAAAAAACTCATCGATATTTTGAGTAAAAAAGGAATAAATGTTAGCCCTACGAATTCTCTCTTTATTCGCATTGATGTAGACGAGGTGCGAGAATTTTTGCCTCAATATCAAAAAACTGACATGAGGGCAGGGGTACGGGGGAATTCACATGTTGTTCAAAAGGCGGCGAACGATGGGCTAGATATTTTACGAGACTACTGCCTTGATAATGAAATTTCGTTTTTACACGACGGCACTTTTGGGAATTACGACACGATGAAAAAAATTGTTAAGAGATCGATACAATCTGGGCGAGAAGTGCAAATTTATTATCTTTACCTGGATCCACTGAAGGCATGGGAATTTACCAAAGCACGGGAATATCTTGAGGGGAGAAATATTGTTAAGGAAAAATTTATTGAGCAATTTTTTAAATCGAAAGAGAATGTGAACAAAATAAAGAAGGAATTTGGTGATAAAGTAAAAATTCATTGTGTACTAAAGGATGATAGAAATATTCCAATAGAAACGGCGTTCAATGAGCCAGATATTGACAAGTATTTAGAAACAAAGTACAATAAAGGAATCATAAAACGTTATTCAGTGGAGGATTTACTAACGTCCATTTCCTAGTTATAATACTTTGTATGTTCAGCATCTTATTCAAAACTAAAAACAAAAGAAAAGAGGAGGCAAAAAAACTCATCCTCAAAGAATTTTTTAATTCAGCTGATCAAAAAAAGGCGGTTTTTAGGGCTGCAAAAGAATCAGCTGAAGAACAAAAAATGCTTGTTGCTCGATATCGTCAATTAGTTGGGCAGTAAACAAAGAAACCGTCCAAAGGGCGGTTTCTTTGTTTACTGCAATTTGAGAATTCCATAAACAGTAAGTAATTATTGCAAAACTGGACACCCTATCCGAAAAACTCCGCATTCTCCAAGCCGCCCAACTCGCCGACTTCAAAGCACTCGTTCAAGCCCACCTCCGCAGTACTTTTCGGTAAATTCCTGTAGTAATAAAAAATTTTAAATAACAATTAATCTTATGTCTGAAATCGATGAAGACGTTTTAGAAATAATGGAGAACAATGACCTTGATGAGGATACCGCGGAGCGTGTCGCGGACATCATGAACGAGCTCGGTGTGGACGAAGACGAAGCGATGGAGATCGAAGAGATAGGAATATAGTGCGTGCAAGGTGTGTTATAATTTTTTGTAATGAAGAAGCAGGAGGCGAAAAAAGATGTGGTAATCTACCAGGCAAAGTCGGGAGCTATTGAGCTTGCGGTTAATACAAAGCAAGAGACTTTTTTGTTAACTCAACAACAAGTCGCTCAAATCTTTGATGTGCAAAAGGCCGCAATTTCAAAACATGTAAAAAATATTTTTGATTCGGGCGAGCTTGAAAAACGGGCAACTGTTTCCATTTTGGAAACAGTTCAAACTGAAGGAAAGAGAACAATCAATAGACAGGTTGAGTTTTATAATCTTGACCTCGTCCTTTCGATTGGCTACCGAGTAAACTCTGTAAAGGCGACCAAATTCCGCCAATGGGCGACGAAAACTCTTCGTGCGCATATTGTTGACGGCTACACAATAAATAAATCGCGCGTCGCACAGAATTACGATGCATTCATGAAGACCGTCGCGGACGTGAGGGCGCTGCTTCCCAAGGGTGCAAACATAGATAACGAAAGTATCCTCGAGCTCGTGACGCTTTTTGCCGACACATGGCTTTCACTTGATGCCTATGATAAAGATGCGTTAACAATAAGGGGTGCTACAAAGAAATCGGTCAAGATTACGGCGGAAACTTTTTCGAAAGCTCTTGGTGTATTGAAAGAGTCACTCATCCAGAAAGGTGAGGCGACGGATCTTTTTGCGACCGAGCGCGAGAGGGGAAGTGCGGCGGGAATCATTGGTAATGTCATGCAATCGTTCGGCGGCAACGAGGTGTACCCGACCGTCGAAGAAAAGGCGGCGCATCTTCTCTATTTCGTTATCAAGAATCATCCATTTCTCGATGGCAACAAGCGGAGCGGTGCATACGCGTTCGTGTGGTTCCTTGCGAAAGCAAAGGTGCTTGATACAACACGCATGACTCCGCCGGCACTCACTGCGATTACACTGCTCATCGCCGAGAGTGACCCGAAGGACAAAGACAAGATGGTTGGGCTTGTCCTTGCAATGCTTGCGCGTGCTGGAAAAAGGAAGAGGAGTGCATGATTGCGCCTCTTAACCTCTGCCTTCCATGAGCAATGTTTGGTAAATCATCCTTATTGGAGTTACAATGGAAAAATTATTCT
>DAIUCR010000002.1:0-20050 GCA_036846065.1 Patescibacteria group bacterium
GTGATGGCCTGACGGATCCACCACGTTGCGTAGGTCGAGAACTTGTAGCCCTTTGTCCAATCGAACTTATCGACAGCGCGGAAGAGTCCGAGGTTTCCCTCCTGAATGAGATCGAGGAGTGTGAGGTCTGGAGAGCGTCCCACATACTTCTTTGCGACGGACACCACGAGGCGGAGATTGGCACGGGCAAGAAGATTCTTTGCCTCGGGATCACCCGCAACAATACGTTGTGCCAACTCACGCTCATCACGTGCGGCCAAGAGCGGATACTGTCCGATCTCGCGGAGGTACATCTGCGTGGAATCGTATGGAGAGCTCTTTGTGGTGAGATACTTCTTTGAGGCGCCTGTTGCTGGAGGTGGAGTATCCTCATCCTTATCCATATCAAGGAGTCCTCCCGACTCAAGTATGTCGACACCCATATCACCCAATCGGTCATAGACGTCATCAAGGAAGTCGATGTTGTTCTCGATCTCGGGGAAGACGCGCAAGATCTCATCATAGGTCACGAAACCGCGGTCGCGTCCCTTGTTCACAAGCGAGGTCAGCTTGTGTTCAAGCGCCTTGCGCTCCTTGGACATCGTCTTCTTTGGCGGAGGAGCCATCTTCTCCTTTTTCTCAGGAGCCTTCTTTTCCTTTGCAGCCTTTTTCTTTGGTGCAGGAACTTTCTTTGCCGGCGCCTTTTTAGTCACCTTTTTTGCGGGAGCTTTCTTTGGTGCCGCTTTTTTAGGAGCAGATTTTTTTGGCGCAGTCTTTGCGATCTTCTTCTTTGGAGCGACCTTTTTCGCAGGCGCCTTCTTTGGAGCTGCCTTCTTTACGACCTTCTTTTCCTTTGACTTCTTTGGAGTTTTCTTCGCCATATGATGAGTGATGATAAATGAATAATGAGATGTTGCTTATAATATTCCCCTCTTCCGCTTCCTATCTTCAAGTCCTATCAAACGTGGAGTGATTTCTTGGTATTCAGTTAAATATGTTCTTGCTTCGTCTTTCGCACCACGCATTTCCGCTTCGGAAAGTTTTCGCCATAGTGTCCCTTGTTTTTCCTTAAGCACTTCCATCTCGAGGGTGTCGAGTATCTCGTCGACAGAGTCCCTAAGCTTCGGACCATGCTCATATGCATGCTCCGCCTTAAGGACCAGATTGCGCTCTTCATCTTTGCTCGGTGCATGTGGATTTAAGCCATGAACCGTGAGTAATGCGTGATATCCCTGCCGTACATCCGTTGTATCAAATGCGGGTTCATTATGTCCCTCCTGCCAGAGAAGAATACCAATTATTTCCTCCTCGGCAACTTGACGGCGGCTCTTTATTGGTTGGTCGTGGAATGCCTCCCTAGGCTCGTACACGGGCTTTATTGTAGAAATAATCGCCTTATCTAGGGCAACTCTTCGTACAACCTCATCCCTGACAGCTGCAATAGAATCTGGTCCATCAGCTAAATATCTTGATACTTCACTGATAAAAGAATTACGCTCCACATTACTAGGAATCGAAGACAGGAGTGGAAAAATTTTATTTTCTACTTCTTTTCGAAAAATACCATTATTGCTTTCTTTTGCTCTCAATACTCCGAGATAGAAGTTAATGATGTGTTTTGAGTTTGCAATGACCTCTGCCCATCCGCTCGGATTCTTGAGAATGTAATCTGCGGGATCCTTCCCTTCGGGGATCTGCGCAACACGCACATTCATACCCATACCAAGTGCGATACCAAATGCACGCGCTGTCGCCGCAAGACCTGCGTCGTCCGCATCAAATGCGAAAACGAGATTTTCCGAAAGACGCTTCAAGAGTGCGAGATGTTTTTCGGTGAGTGCCGTACCCGAGACTGCGACCGTATTGAGTGCTCCCGCCTGGTGCGCCATAATGAGATCCATTTGCCCCTCGACGAGAATGGTGAAGTTCTGCTGACGCATCATCTGCTTCGCACGATCGTATCCAAAGAGGATAGAAGATTTATCATAGAGCGGTGTCTCGGGTGAGTTGATGTATTTTGCGACATCGTCATCCTGATGCCCGAAGACACGCCCTGAGAACGCAACAACGCGCCCCGCAGTATCGAATATCGGAAACATGACACGTCCACGGAAGCGATCGTAATATCCTTTTCCTTCGACGGGCTTTGTGAGTCCAACTTGCTCGATCTCCTTGTCGATGAATTTCTTATTTAAGAGATAGGTGTGCAGTGCGCGCCACTCAAGAGGTGCATAGCCGATGCGAAATGAGTGTATCGTTTCGTCGGTGAGTCCACGCTCTTTTAAGTATGCGAGTGCCTCCGTGTTTGCAGCGAGCTGCTTCTCATAGAATTCTGTTGCGGCTTCCATGATGGCAAACATCTTCTCGCGCTCACTCTTTGATTCCCCATCTTCGTGCTTAAGCTCCACACCCGCGCGTGCTGCGAGCGAGCGGAGTGCGTCAACAAATTCAACACCCTCGATCTCTTGAACAAATGTGAAGATATCTCCCCCACGGTTACAACCAAAGCAGTAATAGGCGTCGCGCGATGGCGAGACGTTGAATGACGGTGATTTTTCGTGATGAAAGGGGCAAAGCGCTTTATAGCTTCCGCCTGCTTTCTCGAGCTTGATATATGATCCGACGACGTCGACGATCGACAATCGTGATTTGATTTGTTCAACGGGTGTGGACATCAGTTTTTCGCAATTAGCTACATACAGATGCGCTCTTAAGGACTATCTCCAACAATACTTTTTCCTTTTAGATAAATCGATATTAGGGATGCAATTTCGCATTTTGTGCCTGGGCGATGTCGGAGGAGCTGTATGGATTATACTGCTCCCCGACTCGTTCAGGTTACAAAATGTGAAGTGCGCCCGAATTTCGATTTATTATGCTTGGACGATCTCGCGAGGCTCCTCATCATCCCGCTCATCATACTCCGGCTCAACACGGTTCGTGTGGAACCCTGTACCTGCAGGAATAAGGCGACCCAAGATGACGTTCTCTTTCAAACCGTAAAGCTTGTCGACGGAACCCTGGACTGCGGCTTCGATCAAAACGCGTGACGTGTTCTGGAATGATGCTGCTGAGAGGAATGATTCCTTTGTGAGTGCCACTTCCGTGATACCGAGTACGAGCTGGTCACCCTTTGCACCTTCTTGTCCGAGTGCTTCGACGCGTGCATTCTCTTCGTTTAGTTCGGTCTCTTCGACAATGTTGCCAATCGAGAAACGCGTGTCACCGACATGCTTGATCTTGCGGCGCGAGAACATTTGGCGGACGATGATCTCGACGTGCTTACGTGAGATGGATGCACCCTGAGTCTCATAGATCTTGTTGATCTCGCTGATGATGTAGCGCTGTGCGCGATCAGCACCACCGAACTTGTAGAGCTCTTCGATGTCTGCATATCCGTCCGTGAGCAGATCGCCAGCCTTCACTTCTGCACCAACCTTCACAATAGGATTGCGGCGGAATGATACGGAGTGTTCGACTTCCTTCTTCTCTTTCTTTGCACCACCTTCTTCACCCAATACAACGATGATGCGCTCTTCCTTCTCGCCCTTCTTGATGTCAGTAATAACACCAGTGAGCTTTGATACCACTGCTTGTGCCTTTGGAGTCTGGCGCTCGAAAATATCTTCAACACGTGGGAGACCCATCGTAATGTCTTCACCTGCAGCACCTCCGGCGTGGAAGGTACGCATTGTGAGCTGGGTTCCTGGTTCACCGATAGCTTGCGCTGCGACGATACCAACAGTCTCACCGAGTGCAACCATCGTACCGCGACCGAGGTCCATACCGTAACACTTCTGACATACTCCGCGGAGTGTCTTACAGGTAAGTGGCGAGCGAACAAAGATCTCTTCGACACCGGCAGCCTCAACGAGGTGTGCCTCGTCGCGACCCAAGAGTGAACCCTTCTTGAAGAGCACCTTGCCATCCTTGTCGGCGATCTCCTTTGCGATGACACGACCGCGCACACTGCGTCCGATGGTGATCTCGATACCTGATGCATTCTCCTTTGTGAGGCGGATTCCTTCCTTCTCACCACAGTCCTCTTCGGTCACCACAACGTCCTGCGATACATCGACGAGACGACGAGTGAGGTAACCTGCCTTTGCAGTGTTAAGCGCGGTGTCGGTAAGACCCTTACGTGAACCGTGTGTTGAGATGAAGTATTCAAGTGGTGAAAGTCCTTCCTTGAGTGATGGCACCATTGGGAAGTCAATAATGCGGCCTGATGGACCTTGAGTAAGACCCTTCATACCAACCATGAGTGACACCTGCTTGATGGAACCACGAGCACCTGAGGAGATCATGTCCATGACCGGACCATCCTTTGGAAGACTCTTTGGCACTGCTGTTTCGATCTGCGTCTGGACATGCTTCCAGAGTTCGATGATCTTGTTGTACTTCTCATCGGCAGAGAGCAATCCTTCGTTGTAGTTGGCGATGATCTCTTCTTCTTCCTTGCGAGCCTTCTTTACGATCTCTGGCTTCTCTTCAGGAACCTTCACGTCGGAAATACTCCACGTGATACCTGACTTCGTCACATAGCGATAACCAAATGCCTTGATCTTGTCGAGCGCCTCTGGTGTACCGTCAATACCGTAACGTGTGATCAAGTCATCAACTGTATTTGCGAGATCCTTCTTCGTGATCTCTTTGTTGATGAATGGGAAATCTTTTGGAAGAACCGAATTGAAAAGCAAACGTCCGACTGTTGTTTCGAATGGCTTTCCTTCGAACTGTGCATACTTCGGACTATCAGTTCCCAATACCTTGATCTTTGCGCGGAAACCGACAACGCCGAAGTCATATGCAGTGATGGCGCTGTTGGGGCTTGCGAAGATCTTGTCCTCACCGACTGAGCCGGCAACGACCTTCGTCATCCAGTAACAACCGAGCACGATATCCTGTCCTGGATTAACCACAGGATCACCAGATCCTGGCTTGAGCAAGTTCTTGTTTGCGGCCATAAGCTCGCGTGCCTCTGCTTGTGCTGCGTCTGAAAGTGGTACGTGAACAGCCATTTGGTCTCCGTCGAAGTCAGCGTTGAACGCTGCACAAACGAGTGGATGAACCTGAATAGCATTTCCTTCGATAAGCATTGGGTTGAATGCCTGGATACCAAGACGATGGAGTGTTGGAGCACGATTCAAGAGTACGAATTTACCCTTGATGACCTCTTCAAGATTTGCCCACACCTCAGGGATACCTTCGTCGATAAGACGATTTGCACCGCGGATGTTGAATGCCAATCCTTGCTCGAGGAGCTTTGCAATGACAAATGGGCGGAAGAGCTCAAGTGCCATGTGCTTTGGAAGACCACACTGATTGAGTTTCAATTCAGGACCGACGACAATAACGGAACGTCCCGAGTAGTCAACGCGCTTACCGAGAAGATTCTGACGGAAGAGACCCTGCTTACCCTTGAGTGTATCTGCGAGTGATTTCAACTGACGGCGCTGTGTCTGACTCATCGCTGCTGATGTCGAACCATGGCGGATCGAGTTATCGATGAGTGCATCAACAGCTTCCTGCAAGATACGCTTTTCGTTGCGGAGAATGACCTCAGGTGCGTCGATCTCAACCAACTTCTTCAAGCGGTTGTTGCGGTTGATAACGCGACGATAAAGATCGTTGACATCACTTGTCGCATGACGACCACCTTCAAGTGCGACCATTGGGCGCATTCCTGGAGGGATGACTGGGATGTTCGTCATGAACATCCACTCAGGGCGAACGCCTGAACGGTTCATTGCCTTCACGAGCGAGAGGCGCTTGTAGAGCTTTGCACGCTCGACCGCACCTGCCTTCTCGAGTGATGTTTCAAGATGCTTCTCGAGTTTCACGAGATCGATCTTCTTGAACATCTGATAGACCGCCTCTGCACCGACACCAGCCTCAAAAGCTGACGAGTACTTGAGTGAGTACTTGTGGTATGTCATTTCATCCAAGATGAGTCCGACGCGGATCCCGTCGATCTCTTTCTTTGCCGCAGTGAGCAACTCCTTCATGCGATCCTTGGAACGCTTGTCATCGAGTGACTTCACCTTTGATTTGTATTCCTGATCGAGTTCCTTCAAGAGATTGTCCTTCGCATCCTGATGTACTTCAGTGATGATGTACGCAGCGAAGTAGATGACCTTCTCGAGTTCAGCAACAGGAAGATTCAAGAGAAGACCGATACGTGATGGGATACCACGGAGGAACCAAATGTGTGAGACGGGCGCTGCGAGTTCGATGTGGCCCATGCGGTCACGGCGCACGATAGCGCGAGTGATCTCGACACCACACTTCTCACAAACGATACCCTTGTAGCGGATACCGCGGTACTTTCCACAGTAACACTCGAAGTCCTTTTCAGGTCCGAATATGCGCTCATCGAAAAGACCTCCGCGTTCTGAACGCTGTGTGCGGTAGTTGATCGTCTCTGGTTTTGTGATCTCACCATAAGACCACTCCTTGATGCGCTCAGGACTTGCAAGCTTGATCCCGATCGCGTTGAAATCTGTAATTGGGTTTTTCATATTACGAATGGTTTATGGCGATTAATTAGTGTCGCGATCTTCACGAATAAGTTCAATGTCGAGGGAAAGTCCACGAAGTGAGTTGAGGAGCACATGGAATGTTGCAGGAAGATTTGGCTCTCTGATCGTGCGACCCTTCACTATTGCATCGAATGCTGCGGAGCGTCCGAGGATGTCGTCAGACTTAATGGTAAGCATTTCGCGAAGGATATGAGCGGCACCGTAACCCTGGAGCGCCCACACTTCCATTTCACCGAAACGCTGTCCTCCGCCTTGCGCCTTACCACCGAGTGGCTGTTGCGTGATGAGCGAGTACGGACCGATCGAGCGCATGTGGATCTTATCTTCAACCATGTGATGAAGTTTCAAGATATACATGTATCCGACCGAAATATTCTGCTCGAATGCTTCTCCTGTGCGTCCGTCGAAAAGTTTCATCTTTCCGTCTTCACGATAACCCGCACTCTTCAATTCACCACGGATCTCCTCTTCAGTGACACCCATGAATGATGGAGTGATCGCCTGATAGCCGTGCGCGTTCGCAGCGAGACCGAGATGAAGCTCGAAGATCTGTCCTAAGTTCATACGTGATGGAACACCGAGAGGTGTAAGGATGACGTCAACCGAAGTTCCGTCCTCCATGAATGGCATTTCTTCAATAGGAAGAATACGCGAGATAACACCCTTGTTACCGTGGCGACCAGCGAGCTTGTCACCGACCGAGATATTGCGGAGCTGTGCGATCTCGATGTAGACACGCTTGATGATACCGCTCTCAAGGTTGTCTCCCTTCTCACGAGTGAAGACCTTCACGCCAATGACGCGACCACGCTTGCCGTGCTCCATGCGAAGTGAAGTATCCTTCACGTCACGAGCCTTCTCACCGAAGATCGAACGCAAGAGGCGCTCTTCCGGTGTGAGTGTTGCCTCACCCTTTGGAGTGATCTTACCAACGAGAATATCGCCAGGGCGGACTTCAGCACCAATGCGCACGATTCCTTCATAATCGAGGTCCTTCAACTTTGTCTCTCCAACATTTGGAATGTCTGGAGTGGTAATCTCGGGTCCAAGTTTCGTGTCGCGAACATTCACGACAAACTTTTCAATATGGATAGACGTCAGTATTGACTCACGAACGAGACGCTCTGAAAGAATGATGGCGTCTTCGTAGTTTGCACCACCCCATGACATGAATGCCACGAGAAGATTCTGACCAAGCGCCATCTCACCGCGATCTGAGGTCGAAGTGTCTGCAAGTACGTCACCCTTCTTTACCTTCTCACCAACAGACACGACAGGGCGCTGATGGTAACACGTAGAATCATTGGTCATGATGAAGTTGAGCAACTTGTACTCCTTCTCATTTCCCTTTGTATCCTTAAGGATGATGTGCTTTGCGTCGACTTCCTTCACGACTGCGTCTGCGTGTGCGAGCACAACGCGTCCCGAGTCCTGAGCGATGCGTCCTTCCATTCCCGTTGCAACAATAGGTGCCTGCGGGATGATACATGGGGTTGCCTGCTTCTGCATGTTTGAACCCATGAGTGCGCGGTTTGCGTCGTCATGTTCCAAGAATGGGATCGATGATGTTGCGGTCGAGAATGCCTGATTTGTTGCAACGTCGATGTACTCAACCTGATGGCGATCAACGATACCTGGTGAACCCTTCACGCGAGCCTCAACACGATCGCCAAGCATCATGTCATCTCCGTAAGGGACGGCAGCATGCGCAATGATGTACTGCTCTTCTTCAAGTGCATTCAAGTACTCGATCTCACCAGTGATCTTTCCGTTCTTCACCTTCACATAAGGAGTTTCGATGACACCGAAGTCATTCGTGCGTGCGTATGTTGAAAAACGAAGCACGAGACCAATGTTTGGTCCTTCTGGTGTGTGAATAGGACAGAGGCGGCCATAGTGGGATGGATGCACGTCACGAACTTCGAGACCTGCACGCTCCTTCGTGAGTCCACCAGGACCCATCGCGGAACATGTGCGCAAGTGCTCCATTTCATCGAGCACATTCTTCTGACTCATGAGCTGTGAAAGCTGATTGGTCGTGAAGAATTCCTTGAGGCGAGCCTGAAGCGGACGAGGAGAAACAAAATTGATCGGAAGTACGGTGTCGGTCTCAACAGTCGACATGCGGTCCTGAATATTGCGCTTCATCTGTGTCATACCGACACGGAGCTTTGCCTGGAGCATTTCACCGACGTAGCGAACACGGCGAGAGCCGAGATGGTCGATATCGTCTTCTGATGCACCTTTTGTATTATTGAGTTTTGCGACATTCTTGACCGTGGTCACAAGGTCATCGAATGTCAGAGTGCGTACAGCGAGAGCCTCTTCGGTCATTGGCTTACCGAAGCGCTTATTGAAGCGGAAACGTCCAACCGAGGAGAGGTCGTAACGCTCACGAGAAAACATCACGTCGATAAGTTCGCGTGCATTCGTTGTTGTGGTCACATCACCATCGCGGAGGCGGCGATAGGTTTCGATGTAGGAGTCCTCAAGAGTCTTTGCAGGATCTTTTGCGAGTGTCTGCTCGATGTAGCGCTTTGCATCAGGGTCTCCCTTGAATGCTTCAAGCACTTCTGCGTCATTACACTTTCCAAAGATGCGGAGGAGTGAAGTGATCGGGAATTTGCGCTTGCGGTCGATCTTCACCCAAACAACTTCGTCGGAGTCAGACTCGATCTCGATCCATGCACCGCGTGAAGGGATGACCTTCGCACCAAAGAAGCGTCCCGCTTTTAATTCCTGTGTCGTAAAGAAGATACCGAATGAACGAGCGAGCTGTGGAACAACCACGCGCTCCACGCCATTCACAATGAACGTTCCGCGATCGGTCGCAATAGGAAAATCGGTCATGAAGATCTCCTGCTCCTTTACAGTGCCGAGTGTCTTGTTCGTAAGCTTTACCTTTGCGCGAAGAGGAGTCTCATATGAGATCTTGTTCTCGCGTGCGTAGTGCTCATCGAAGCGTGGCTCCGTGAGCTCGAAGCCCGTGAACTCAAGGTCGAACTTCTTCTTTGAATAATCACTGATCGGTGAGAATTCCTGAAAGAGTTCTCGTAGACCATCCTTTACCAACCATTCATACGATGTCTTCTGCATCTCGACGAGATTTGGGATCTCTGCGAGCGGTTTCTTGTACCGCGAAAAATACTTCTTTGTGATTGCCTCCATAGCAAAAAGAATTATGTAAATAATGTGACCTCCTCCAAACAAAAGAACGAACAACAAATTCAACAAAAGATAACAAAAAAGACGGGCCCTTCCTCAGGGTTCGCTTAGGTTTCTTCGTGTTGTGTTATGTTATTTTCCGCAAAGTATTGTTTTACCTTTACCACTTTCCGGCTTTCTCCTCCAAAACTCAATCAGGACGTAAGTAAAAGAGAGTATAATGAATCTTAAAATAGGTGTCAATAGGTACTCTTCTGTCTGTGGATAATCAAGTGGAAAAGCTGTGGAGAACTTTTTGCCCATTATATAGGTAAAAGAAAAGCGAGCGCCACACAATGACGCTCGCATAATTTAACCAAACCCTATTTCACAACAACAAGTCGAAGGGTGTCGTCATAGAAACGAAAAAATATCCCCGCAGGCCCAACATCCCAATCAGAACAAAAATCTTCATTTTCGGGTCGTGAATATATCTCGTCCAAATGTCCTCGGAGGCTGATTCGGAAAAATGTGTTGGCACGGCGAATATGAATCCCCACTGGAGTTATGCGACACTCAAAAGATGACTCTCCACTGAAGAACTTCTGCTCGCTTCCGTCATGATAAACAAAGAAGAGATCGTCATTGCGACGCATGACAAGCATGTCCGCTGGACCAATACCCCAATTTTTACATGAACCCGTAAATAACTTTGCTTCGCTTCCGTCATTCTTGATGCGAAAAAAGTTGTTTTGGCGGCGTATATATATTCGCCCAAAACTATCAACGCGATAATCGAATGGATCTTCGCTCTGATACACCAGCTTCGCCTGATGACCAACGATGCGAAAAAGGTTTCTCCCATCTTGATCAAGAATGTAAGGACCAAACGGTCCAGCGATCCATTCAGGGATGTCGTGCGGAACATCTTCGATTATTACACCGGCGGGAGGCATCATTCCAGGGAAAAAGAGAGAAAATTGCTCATCCCTATCTTCAAAGACCGTGTGTGCCTGCCCATCGTCCGCAATGACAGAGAACGTATCATCCTCGCGAATGAACACTCCCCCAGCGGTGCCCGGCTGGTAAGCAGTACTTACGCTCAGGTAGCCGAAATCGCCACGATAAACAATGATCTCATCACCAGTACGAGCTTTGCGATACAGCTCGCCAAATAAGTTGCTGGGACCCACGACCAATTGGGGTGCATTCATTTTTACTTCTCCTTTTTTGTGAAATATGTTGTTTTAAAAGATCGATTTACAATTAGTATTATAACAAATTTTACTTGATTTGTCAAAGTCTTACTCTCCCCCTTTCTTTCGAGATGCTTTCCATTCCTCGATCTTTTTATGATCGCCACCCAAGAGCACCTTTGGGACGCGGTATTTTTTCTTTTTCCATTCCAATATTTCGGGGCGGGTGTACACATCAGGACTTGCGACACGCTCTTCCTCTACAGATTCAAAAGAACCGAGTACACCTGGAATCTGTCGCGACACCGCATCGATGACTACCATCGATGGAAGCTCACCACCCGTGAGCACGTACGGACCCACTGTGAGTGCCTCCGCTTTCAATATCTTTGGTACGCGCGCATCGATACCCTCGTAACGCCCCGAGAGAAAAATGATGTCATCATATTTTTTGGCGAGTGTGCGCGCATACACATTCGTGAACTGCTTCCCTTCTGGTGCAAGAAAAAATATCTTCGTGCGTCTTTTTTTCTTCTCGCGCTCCGCCTCTGTGCGTCCGCGCGCCTTATCGACAGCTTTCAAAAATGGCTCCGGCTCAAGGACCATACCCGGACCTCCTCCGTACGGACGCTTGTCGACACGCGCCCATTTATCCTTCGTGAAATCACGCGGATTATAGTACTTCACACTGATGAGTTTTTTCTCCTGCGCACGACCCAAAATAGAGTCGTTCAAATACGCCTGCATCGTTTCGGGAAAAAGTGTAATGATATGAAATCGCATGACCAAAGCCTACCCTACTTTTTGCAAAATGAAAAACCGCATCAATGGAGATGCGGCTTGCTTAAAAAATTGATTACCATGGACCGTTCTCAGTCCAATGAATAGGAGCATTCGTCGTCGGCATGGCAAAGAACAATGCGATACCAGAAAGAAGATATACCACGAATGGAATCATGAATAGAAGGAAGAGCATCGGTCCATGAGGTTGAAACTCAAGGACCATAAACAGTGGCGAGATCAGTGCACACATACCGAGCACACACGGAACCGCCGCGGCTCCAACTCCATAATCACCCCACTCTTGAATACCCTTCATGATAATAACAATCCAGATCATCCAACGTCCGAACCAGTGTACGATATGCATTTGTCTCTCCCTTAAACTGAACAAACTTAGTCGAGATTAACACGTTGCATACAAAAAGAAAACCCACTCATCATGAGGGGGTTTTCTTTTTCAATTGAAGTCAAATTTAAGAGATATTCAGCTTTGAGATAAGTTCGAGGCGGCAAGGAGTGATGTTCTGAAGATGTATGAAAATACTTCAACAGAACTCACGACGCAGGCAACGAAGAAATTATCCAAAGATGGATATCGGAAACTTTAGGCTTTGAGGTCAGCGATAACATCGTCAACATCGGAATGTTCCGACGCAACTTGCCCTGCGCGCTTTCCGCCTTCAGGCTCATTGATCTTCAAGTTTACACGTGCGTTATTCTTCATTCCCACAACACGAAGAAGTGTGCGGATCGCCTTTGCGGTGTTTCCCATGCGACCGATGACCTTTCCCATATCTTGAGGATCGATATCAAGCGTAAGCAAGACACCCATTTCATCAACAACACGAGAAACCTTCACCGCATCTGGATTGTCCACAAGAGACTTTACAAGATACTCGAGAAATTCCTTATCACTGTACGTTTCAGCCATATCATTACAAGCTATCCTATAATCGGTTCACAGGAATGAGGATAAACCACCATTCTGTTCGTAGCTAATTATATACAAAAAACATCGCTTGCCAATCAGTACCTGTGCATTGCCCCAAAATAGGTAAAAAAGAACCACTATCTTGCGCTAGTGGTCTTTTTGTATAAATTCAAGTTTGAGTTATGCAGCTGGAGCTTCTTCTTCCTTTGCAACAACCTCTTCAGCTGGAACTTCTGCAACGGTCTCTGGGGTAGCTGGTGCCTCTGCTTCAGCAACAGGAGTCTCCTCCTTTACTTCCACAACTGGCTCTGGTGCTGCCTCAGCAACAGGAGCTTCCTCTACTACTGGTGCTGGTGCCTTCACTTCTGCGACAGGCTTTGGTGCCTCTACGGGAACCTCCTTCACCACCTTTGTCTTCTTATTATGTGCATTAACTTTCTTCTCGGAGATGACCTTTGTATCAACAAGGATGTTGTGTACAGTGTCTGACGCCTGTGCGCCCTGTGAAAGCCAGTACTGAATGCGCTCAGCATTAACCTGAGGCTTTCCGTAGCGTGCATTATAAGAGCCGACGTATTCTACCACTCCGCGGGTTTTCTTTGGTGAACGGCGATGATCCTGCACAATGATACGAAATGACGGATCATTAGTACGGCCAACGCGCTTTAATCTGATTGCTAACATGTTGGAAGATATTAGCAGATGCATATAAATTGGTCAACTCATTTCCCTAGATTATTGACAAAAATGAATTATCTGTTATTTTCACGAGTAGTAATTTGTCCCAAAACATAAGGAGCGTATATGTCTGCTATTCCCGATCGTATCGATTATCTGCCTAATTACAGATGCCGCAGATGTGGAAAATTGTTTCTGGTTTTTCACCCCGATGAACCCGAAGTAAGACTGAATGACTCGCAGATGAAGGAAGTGATTACCACATTAAATGGTGCACCATTCATGCAACCCCAATTGCGCATCAAGCAATTTGTAACACACTCCAATTGCGAACTTAACTTTGGAAACGACAGAGTCTTTGGTGTCGGAATCGGTGAACTCGCGGGCTTCACAACAAAGAAAGTCTATAAATAACAACCCGCTACACAATCCTCAAAACAGCAGACGAAAGACTAATCTGCTGTTTTCTTTTGCCTTAGATACGCTATACTAAAACATATCACATGACTGGCATCATCCTCGACCAACTCAGTATTCATATACCCATCACTCCCCTTCTCTTATTCTCGCTTGGGGCATTGCTTTTTGTCGTGTGGGCGATCTTTACGATCATCGCGCGATACCATTGGAAAAATTATGGAGCAAACAAGTTTGATGTGATGAAGATGACGTTCATCTATTTTATCGGCTCAGCAATACTTCTTGCACTCATTGGAGTGTTCGCTGTCATTTACGCGATCCCCGCAAACTAACCACATATGATCGAGATCGACAAAAATGAACAAATACTGCGCGTTGTGCATCGACACTGGTTTGTACTTCTGGGTGATATATTCGCACTCGTATTCTTCCTTGCGCTTCCTGTCGTGCTCCTCGTCGCAATGAATATCATTCCCATAACGAAAGTGCTCTCTTTTACCGGCTCGATATTTGCAGCCGGAGGATTCTTCTTCTTTTCATGGACGCTTATCGTGTGGATGTTCGCATGGAAAATGTGGACGGACTATTATCTCGACGTTCTTATTGTCACCGACAAACGCATCTTCAATATCGATCAACAAGGGTTCTTTCACAGAGAAAGCGGATCTTTCCGTATCGACCGTATTCAAAACATTAGCGTCGACCAGAAAGGCATTATTCAGACACTGCTTAATTTTGGAACGATACACATCGAGACCGCTGGGGAGAACGAAGAATTCATCGCAGAATATATCGGGAATCCACACCTCGTAAAAAAATTTATCAATGAACTACAAGACCATGCGATCGAACGATCACAGCTTGTCCATTTTGATGGAAACGAGATCGCAAGCATAGTGAAACCAAATGCACCCACCACGGGTGACATTGAACGACTCACTCATAACGACAGTGACGGCTTATAAACAATACTAACAATTACCGACAATGAAATATCCTAGAAAAAATGAAGCCCAGAGTGGAGCTCGTAGTCCGCGCCCAAGAAAGGAGGGCTTTCGACCAAAACATCAAGAAAGACGAGGTCATGACACGGAGCGACATAAAAAATTCCCCACAACGCACATTGTTGAAGGAACAATACGTATCACCGCGAAAGGCGTGGGGTATGTACGCGTCCCCGATATGCCTGAAGATATCGAGATCGATCCAACTTTTTTGAATACTGCACTCGATCAAGATCGCGTAAAGGTCGTACTCCATGGAAAACAGACCGGAATGAGACAGAGCGGAGAGATCACTGAAGTACTCTTCCGAAATAAGACACGCTTCGTGGGTGTCGTGCAGGAGGAAGGCGGCAGTTATTTCCTACTTCCCGATGACGCCCGCATGTACCGCACCATCCTTATTCCCAAAGAAAAGATCGGCGAGGCAAAGATGGGAGAAAAAGTGTACGTCCAAATGGCGGACTGGACCGACTCCAAAAAAGAGCCACTTGGCGAAGTGATAAAAGTTCTCGGCCAAGGAGGAGTTCACAATGTTGAAATGGAGGCGATCGTTCTTGAGCGTGGATTTGATACAACCTTTCCCCAAGAAGTACATGAAGCGGCAGAAAATATACCCACAACCATTTCTCCCGAAGAAATAGCGAAGCGACGTGATTTTCGAAACACCCTCACCTTCACTATCGACCCGAAGGATGCAAAAGATTTCGATGATGCCCTTTCATGGAAAAAATTACCCAACGGAAATATCGAGATTGGTGTACACATTGCTGACGTGTCACACTATGTCACACCTGAATCGATACTCGATAAAGAAGCAGTTGCGCGTGCAACATCCATTTATCTTGTCGACCGCACAATACCAATGCTCCCCGAGCGACTCTCAAACGGGATCTGCTCACTGGTCCCCAATGAAGATCGCCTTACATTTGCCGCAGTATTCACACTCGATCAAAATGGAGGTATTGTCGACGAATGGTTTGGGCGCACGATCATTCATTCACAAAAACGTTTTTCATACGAGGAAGCACAAGAAGTGCTTGATAAAAAAGAAGGACCCTGCCTCGAAGCACTTCTCTCTCTTGATGCGCTCGCGAAGCAGATACGCGATGCGCGTATGCGTGATGGTGCGATCGCTTTTGAAACCGAAGAAGTAAAATTTGAACTTGATGCAAATGGAAGGCCGCTTCGTGTATACCGCAAGGTCATTCAGGACACGAACAAGCTCATTGAGGAATTCATGCTTCTCGCGAATAAGCGCGTTGCACATCTTATTGCGACAAAAGATAATCGTTCCGAAAGTGTGTTCATCTACCGAGTCCACGATGCTCCAAATGAGGATCGCATCCGCGACTTGCGTGACTTCCTTCATGGGATCGGTTTTGAACTTAAACTAGGAAAAGATGGTGCGGTCACCTCGAAAGATATCAACCGCATGCTGAAGGACGTACAAGGACATGCGGAAGAAGCAATGATCCAAATAGCGACCATTCGTGCGATGACCAAAGCTGTCTACACGACAGAGAACATTGGACACTACGGACTCGGTTTTGAATATTACACACATTTCACTTCTCCTATCCGTCGCTATCCCGACGTCATGGTCCATCGCCTTCTCCAAGGCTATCTCGACGGAACGCCCGTGCCGAAAAAAGTTCTCGAAGAGCAAGAGCATCTTGCACGCTACTGTTCGCAAATGGAGATCACCGCAGCCGATGCAGAGCGCGCATCGATACGCTATAAACAGTGTGAATACTTCGCGGAGCGCATTGGAACACATATCGAAGGAACGATCTCCGGTGTCACCGAATGGGGTATCTATGTCGAAGATAAAGAAACAAAAGCCGAAGGCATGGTGCATATGCGTGATATTCCGAATGACTTCTATTTCTTCGAAGAAAAGAACTATCGCATCGTCGGAAAAAACAATAAGAAGATCTATCGTCTTGGAGACAAGGTGAGTGTGACGATAGCAACAGTTGACCTCAAGCGAAAACTCATCGGCATGAAACTTGCGTAGGTGTCAGCGAATCCCCTCACTCCCCATTTTTAATACACTATTTACTATCCAGTAATAGTGTATTCTTGCTATAATTATCTCATTATTCACTTAACATAAGTCATGTTTACTTATCTTATTTTAGAGATTGCGGCGTGGATGATCGGGGCGGTCACCGCGTTTTATATCGTGCTTCATTTACTACCTCACCACGTGAAAGCAAAGAAGCATTTACACACATTTCGCCTGCCGATCGTCGTGCTCATCCTTGCGCTCGTACTCGGAATCTACTCGCGACAAACATATGCTCCGGACTTCGCAATGCCGGCATTCATGCATACATATTCACCAGGAAATGCATCCGCATCACTCCCCTATATTAATATCGTCAAATTCTTTGGAAGCATGTCGCAATTCGAGAATGTTCGCGATATCGGAGCAGATCCAAACAGTGTTCCCCTTCCGATAACAAGAACAGAGAACGAACTCGTAAAGATACACCTTGACGTGAAAGAGGTTATCTCAGAAATAGCACCAGGCATCTACTCAAACTACTGGACATATAACGGCATTGTTCCAGGTCCAATGCTTCGCGTAAAAGAAGGAGACACCGTTGAGCTCTCTATCACGAACGACCCATCAAGTCTTCATGCGCACAATATTGACCTTCATGCAGTAACTGGCCCAGGTGGTGGCGCGAGCGTAACGATGGTCGAACCAGGAGAGACAAAGGCGTTTAAATTCAAAGCACTCAACCCCGGTCTCTACGTCTATCACTGCGCCGCAATGAATGCGAGCATGCACAATGCACACGGACAGTACGGTCTCATTCTTGTTGAACCAAAGGAGGGTCTTCCTGCGGTCGATAAAGAATTTTACCTTATGCAAGGAGAACTCTACACTGTCGGAGGACTCGGCAAGAAGGGTTTGACACGCTTCGATACTCAAGCGTTTCTTGATGGAAATCCAAATTATGTCACCTTCAACGGACGCGTCGAGAGCACTCCGCGCATGGAAGTAAATGTGGGTGATCGTGTACGCATCTACGTTGGAAACGGTGGCGTCGGACTCATCTCATCATTCCATATCATCGGCGAAATATTCGACACGGTCTATCCCGAAGGAGCAATGGGAGAAGGTTCGGCATTACACAAGAACGTGCAGACGACCGCGGTCTTACCAGGCGGTTCATCGATCGTTGAGTTTAAAGCAGAAGTCCCAGGAAAACTTGTTGCAGTCGACCATGCACTCTCCCGCATGAATAAGGGAGCATGGGCGGTCATCAATGTTGTAGGTCCCGCAAACCCCGAGATCTTTGAGTCACTCACGCCGACAGCCCCCGCGTCAGAGGAAGCTGCGGATGAAGCAAAGAAGATGGATAAAATGGAGATGGGTGGATACTAGATCAACCCACCTACTATTCCAAAAACTGCCACGAACAAGTTCGTGGCAGTTTTTTATTTATCCACATATAGTCAAGGAGACATTTTGGGTGTACATTCTTTTTCAGATCGTACTCCAAATACGGGAGGTGAAGCATGACGGTAATACCCGGCGTATACAAAGACTTGGCACCGAGGCAGCCAAGAACACCTGGCAGTTTTGAAATATGCACGATTCATGGGGTTGCTACTCATGAAACAAATGACGACAAACGTGTGATCATTGAGCGCACCTGTGTAAGCGGGTCACCGAAATACGAGCATCTTACCCTCGAAGAATTTGGGGTACATATTGATGTTAATAGCCACAAGACTCCGCGATTCGTCTTTATTCACCCGAACCACTTTCAAGATTGAATCTGATCATCCGCATTATGTGCGGATGTTTTTATTACACATATCATGCCACAAAAGAAGCCTCTTCATCTCTGTCTCGAAAAAGTTTTTCAGCAAAATTATGCTTGAGAAAATTTAACTCTCCTTTCAATTGTCCAAGTTCTTCCTCTGCGTTATTCATATTCGGCGCGGAGTGCTGTTTGATGGAACGATCAAGATCCTCAATACGACTCTCAAGTCCGGAGATGCGATCTGAGGCAAGTTTTTTTAGATAAGCGAGTTCAACGCCAGTAAGTTCGATTCCCGTATGCTCTTCCTTGCGCATCGCGAGTGTCTCTTGATCGAGGATGTGATCTGATTGACCGTGACTTTCAATTGCACGCTCTGCATCAGCGCCAACGAGAAATTTTTCAAAATCAGAATGAGGAAATGACATAAAAAGTAAAAAGAGGAGATGTATTCACTATATTCCTCCCCTTTGCAAAATCAAGCGATTCACTCAACTACTCCAATCTCGATCTTCTGTTTTACTGACTGCACATCGCTCAATTTGAAAGTTATTTGGCGGTTTCGGCAGCGGTTTCGAATGAAATAGAAAGAACCTTGGACACCGCATCATTCCCCATCGTCACGCCATAGAGCGTACCTGCGCGCGACATGGTTTCGCGATTGTGCGTAATGACAATGAGCTGAGAGTATCTTGCAAGATTCTCCACCATATCACCATATTTGCGACTATTCGCCTCATCGAGTGCAGCATCGGTCTCATCGAGCACCATGAATGGCGGTGGATTGACCTGAGAGATGGCAAAGAGGAGCGCAATGGAGGTGAGCGCACGCTCTCCACCAGAGAGCATCTGGAGGCCCCTGATCTTCTTGTGAGGCAAGGACACCGACACATCGACACCCTCCTCGTCTTCTTCTCCATCTTCATCGGAAACAGCCTCACCGGGAACATCAGAAAGGTCGATATCGGTATCCTTGCGCTTGCGGCGCTCGATCTTTACCACAAGCAACTGCGCAACACCTCCACCAAACATCAAATGGAAAAATTCACTGAATTGCTTGTTGATCTTCTTTACGCCGTCACGGAATTCAGTGTTCAACTTCTCGTTCAATTCATCAATAAGCGTATGGAGTGATGCCTGTGTTTGCACGAGATCAGCGATCTCACGCTCAAGATACTCATCACGTTCAATCGTTTCATTGTATTCTTTCTCGACTTCCTCACCGCCTGCTGCGCCAATATCCTCAAGGCGGATCTTTCCGCGCTCGATATCACGACGACGAGACTCCTGACTTTCGCGTGGTTCATTTTTCACTTCTTCAATATTGAGTGCAACATTCGAGTAGTCGAGCACCGCACGACCAAGAAGGACTCCGGCTTCATTCAACTCTTCTTCAAGACGACGCGCCTCACGCGCAAGATTCTCTTCTTCATTACGCATACGATCGAGCATGCTCTGCAATTCTCCACGACGACTCATCATCTCAAAGAGCGAGCGCTCGGTATCACGTGAGCGTTCTTTCTCTTGATCGATCTCCGCTTTCACTGCCTGATAGTCAGCCTCAAGCGAGCGAGACTCCTCCGCGACCCCC
>DAIUCR010000002.1:20150-25119 GCA_036846065.1 Patescibacteria group bacterium
CCCAAGCGCACAGGAATATCTTCTTTATGCGCGAGTGCCTCCTGTTTCTTGCGAAGTTGTTTCTCTTCGTATTCGATCATTCCATCGACGCGACCCGCAGTACGAGAAAGTTCGTCGTGACGCATGCGCACATTGCGCAACTTTGACTCAACATCAAGAAGGCGTGCACTCTTTTCATCACCTGCGCTCTCTAGTGCAAGCTGATCGCGTGCATGCTCGATCTTAATATTCAAGTCTGCAAGCTCGCTTGCGGGCGCATGCTTTCTCCCGCTGATATCATTCTTCTTGTGCTCAAGATAAACCTCCTCGCGCTTCAAGTATTCACGATAAAGTCCGATCAAACGCTCACGCAATTCCTTGCCCTCATTGATCTTCTCCACCTGCTTTTTCAAAAATCGTAGGTGTGGAGCTATCTCGCGTCGCAATGCTTCCGCCTGCTTCATGTTCTCTTCGGTCTTTTCAAGACGGCGCTCGCTCTCGGTACGCTTGTACTGGTACACCTTAAGTCCGAGCGCATCTTCGAGCATTTCCCGGCGCTCCTTTGGGTTGGCGTTCAATATACGATCAGCCTCACCCTGAGAGATCATATGGTGACCCGATGCACCAATGTGTACCGCGGCGAGCAATTCAAAGATGTCCTTCAAACGCACCTGTGAACCATTAATGAAATACTGATTCGTACCATCGCGATACACTTCGCGAGTGATGGCCACCTCATCATAATCAAGAGCGAACTCACGCTTTGAATTATCGAAGACGATCGTTACACTCGCACGATTGGAGCGCGAGGTTGATTGCGAGCCATTAAAGATGAGATCTTCTCCGCGCTTTCCACGCATCGATTTCATCGACTGCTCACCGAGCACAAAGCGAATCGATTCTGCGACGTTTGATTTTCCTGAACCATTAGGTCCGACGATGGCAGTGATCTGAGAATTAAACTCCAAAACAGCCTTCTTTCCAAAAGATTTAAATCCAAAATTCTCGAGCCGTTTGAGGCGCATAATAAGGTTATTTTAACACAGACTTTTAGTTTACCAAAAGAAAACCGCCCAATATCCGGGCGGTTCAAATAAAACATGCTTATTACCTCGAGATCACGATCGTCGCGGTGGAGGGTTTTCCATAGCGAGGAAACTTTTTTCCGTGAAAAACTTGAGATTCTGACATCACGAAATATTTATCAGCCTCCTCCTTGCTCACAAGGCCGACATGAAGCGTATAATCACTGTGTGGACTTGAAAGAAATACATATTTCACCATCCCGTGTGCAAGTGTATATTCTTCCTCAAGAAGAATGACGCGCTCTTGTTCCAAAAGGAAGCGTGGGTGGGCGGTATAGAACAGAACCGCCTCAGTGAATGTGAGCGACCTGCGATTATGCGATCGAAGATAATTCAAGGTTTCAAGGATCTTATATCCGTCAGTATCCCTACCGCCATGCACACCACAAAGCGCATACGGCTCTTCGATCGGACGCGGATGACTCGGTGCCTTGCGAGAAAGATATGCATCCTTAAATTCATCATCAACAACCAAGCGGAAACCACCCTGCCCGCCAACGGAACTTATCTCCATTGCCTTCTTCTGCAAAGAACCACGAAGGCACCCGAGGTTGTATTTCCAGTTCATTCCCGGAAGTATCGGCATCACATATCGCTCTGAGCGTTGTGCATGATGCTCCGCGTCACGGAAATATTCAACAGCAGCTTTCTCGACGGGTTCGAATTCGGCATATGCAGAAATAAGATCGCGAGCAAAACCACGGAGTGAGTCGGCTCTCCAAAGACGCTCAACATCGCTCCGAAATTGCTGAGTGATACCGAGATCAAAATTCTTCCCCGCAAGATCCCTGAATTTGAACATCAGCGCATTAAAGTTTGTTGCAAGATCCTGCGACGCACGAAGCACAGAGGCGGGATCGTTCATGTCCACGCCCTCGAGCATCTGTGATAGATAGTCTGAGATCTGCGTCCCCTTATGTTCGAGCGCCCTGCCAATAATGCGCAGGTGTGGGTGTTTTTCAGACATAGCGTTCTCCTTGAAATGTACACAAGCAACTGCCGTGATAGTACATCAAAACTAAAAAACATCAAGATTCGTTGATGTTTTTTCTGATTCATTTCGATGATCGTCCTCGCTATTTTTTCTCTTCAAGCCAGCCCTTTCGCTCAAGACCCACCTGTGCCGCAGCTTGTTCAGCATCTTGTTTCGAACGCCCCTCACCTGAAGCGATAAGTTCTGAGCCAATATAGACTCCCACTGCAAAGCGCTTGTCATGATCGGGTCCGATCTCCTTTAAGACCTCGTAACTTGGAGTGATTCCCGTGCGCTCCTGTGCCTCTTCCTGAAAACGACTCTTTGCATCCTGCCATAGTCGCTTTCCGACGATCTCATCCAATTGATCAAAAAGGCTCTTCGCAATAAACTCTTGAGCGGCAGCATAGCCCTGATCAAGAAATACTGCTCCGATGACTGCCTCAAAAGTATTTGCAAGAATATACTGACGCGCACGACCCGTATCCTTTGCCTCTCCACGAGACAAGAGAAGATATTCATTCATATTCCATATGACCGCTGCATCAGAGATGGAATTTGTATTCACAAGTGCCGAGCGATACGCAGTCAACATTCCTTCCGGTTCATCGGGATATTTCTGAAAAAGATACTCCGTGATGACCAATTCCAATACAGCGTCACCCAAGAACTCAAGGCGCTCATTATGCTTGAGATTTACACCACGATGCTCGTTCAAATATGAGCGGTGCGTAAACGCTTCACGCAAAAGCTCGATGTCAGTGAATGTGACACCGATGTGTGCGGCGAATTTCTCATAATCAGTGATTGGATGCTCCATGTGGCTAGACTAGCCTATTTACCCTCCTTCATCAAGAGCGTGATGGCATTCGTGATAAGAGGCAATATATCGTCATAAATATTGAGGTCGATGATCTCTTGGGCGCGGAACCACCTTGCGTCATCAAGACCGCCCTTTCCTTCCTCTAATTCAAGAGGCTGAAATGGTGCCTCAGCAAGAAAATAGATGACATGCTTACGCAATTTCCCCTTCTCGGGATGAGAAGCGATATATTCATTCTCGCCAAGTTTTTCTCTGATGACAATATCGGCATTGATCTCTTCTTTTAACTCACGGATCGTTCCCTGCTCAGGACTCTCACCTTCTTCGATATGCCCCTTTGAGAGTGTCCAGTGACCAAAGATGTCGTGGACGAGCGCGAGATATAACTCACCTTCATTGCGCGCATAGACGACCGCACCACCCAATTGCTCAAGTGGGAGTGTAGATGGGTCGATGACCTGATTCTTCTTGTCCTTCGACTGACTTGTCTCATCCTTCCCAGGCTCACCGATCTCTTTATAGACGGCACCAAGTACACCGTTCACGAATTTTCCACTATTCTCTCCGCCGAACGTTTTTGCAAGTTCGATCGATTCATTGATGGCAACCTTTGGAGGTACTTCGCTGCGATCACCAAACAGGAGTTCATGGAGACCTATGCGGAGGACATTGCGATCGACAACAGAGATGCGATCAATGGGCCAAGCTGGAGCGGCCTTCTCGATAATGAGATCGAGCTCAGGCTTCTTGGCGATAATATTCTTTAGGAGGTCAGCCATAAATGTGGAGTCATTTAGGCCAGGGGCAAACTCGGCGATATTGCGTGAAAGCGCATCACTTACATTTTCTTCATTGTAAGTGTTGAAATCCCATTCAAATAGGGACTGTAAAACGATGCTTCTGGAAAGGTGCCTGTTCGCCATATAAAGTTCTTCATATGACAGTATAGGAAAATGCGGGCAGGAGGTCAAGAAAAACCCTATTTATCTTACGTGTTATCACTAGGTAAATTTACCCTACGAAAGAAGTGTGCGTGCACCATGCGCACGTAATTCCCTTCGGAACTCACGGTGAAGAGGAATTGTCTGTGCGACCAATTCCCAAAATCTTTTCGAATGATCGAATGCGCCAAGATGGCAGAGTTCGTGAACGATGATGTAGTCAGCAAGGTGCGAAGGCAAAAGTGCGATACGATAATTAAAATTAAGGTTTCCCTTCTTTGAGCAACTCCCCCAACGCGTCTTTTGATCCCTAATACTCACGCGTGTCCACGAAAATCCATAGAAGGTATTGAAGTGCCTCAGGCGTTCTTCTGCAAGCACTCGTGCTCGTTTCTTATAAAGAAGGTATTCCCTTTTATCTTTTTCTACGCCCTTTTGCGCGACGGGAGACAGAAGAAACCGCTCGAGATGCCTTACTATCCATGCGGCTTTTTTCTCAAGGAATACCGAAATGAGTCCCACAGGAAATCTTTGTGGCAAAGTAAGGATGACTCGCCCATCGGGATACACAGAGAGACGCATATGCTTTGCGCGATGACTCCTCCGGAGATGATACTCGATCTTTTTTGTGCCTAAGGAAATAGTGTTCTGCATAATATGCTGACCACCCAATCGTATCATAAAAAAAACACTGAACCTCGTGTTCAGTGTTTTTTTGATTATTTCTTTGTTGTTTTCTTTTCTGCCTTCTCCTCTACTTTCTTTGCCTTTTCCTTCTTTACCGGCTCAGGAGCTGCTGCTACCGGCTTCTTTGCTTCCGCCTTCTTTGCTGCCTTGACTGCCTTTTTTGTGACATCAACAACAATGCGTCCGCGGTACTTTCCGCACTGCATACAAACTCGATGCATCAAATGCTTTGCTCCGCAGTCTGCGCAGGTTGCAAAACTCGCCTCTTTCAAGGCGTGGTGAGAACGACGGTTTCCCGTGTGTCCCTTTGTGTGTCGCATGTGTACTACCATAGTGGAACCAAGTATACGCAAATAATAAAAATTGGCAAGGGCATAATTCATTCTCATGCGGGGATATAAAAACCGCCAAAACCTATGGGTTCAGGCGGCCTTTGAACAAACTACTTTATCAGAGGATACCCAAGATCGTGCGAAACGAC
>DAIUCR010000002.1:25219-28009 GCA_036846065.1 Patescibacteria group bacterium
GCAATGACCGTTTCATTGGCGTCCCCGCGAATGATCGTCTTTTGCTCCGTAAATTCTTCTGGCGCACGAAGTCCACCATCAAGAAGCACGAGGCACTCACTTGGATCAACCTCGAGTTTTTCAATGGAACGCTTGAGCGCGAGACGTATCGCATACTGTATCCCCTTTGCATCAATAACCTTTGCACTCACAAACGACACCGCAAAACGTAATTCTTGTCCGGATGCTTTTACGATGTGCCCATACCATTCCTCACGTTGTGCAGAAGAGAGTTGTTTCGATTCTTTGATATTCCGAAATCGTGTGCGCAGACGTGAAGTAACAAGCATTGCACCGACCGCGACGGGGCCCGCGAGCGGCCCGCGACCAACCTCATCGATACCAATGATGTATTTATATGTTCCAACCTTTTTCATGCTTATTTAGTATAGCAAAACCGAATTACCCAAGTGACACCATGATAGATATTCCGTTGTTGAATAAAAAAACACACCACAATGATGCTGTGGCGTGAAATTAAGACGCAAGAGTGTTGATGTTATTCGAGCAAATACAACCAAAACAAGACATTCCCGGTCAACCAACCAAAGATTGCGAGTACAGTAAGTTCAACTCCTCCTCTCTCATCAGGGAGATCAAGCCCATGATCAATAGCCCTGGCAACAAGGATCGCAAAGAAAGAAACCACATGGAACCAGAAATGAAAGTCGTTATGTGGTGGAGATGCGAGGATTGCGATGATCACAAGGATCACGCAGATTAAAATAACGCGGTCTGATGATACTTTATTTCTAGTAGTCACAATATATCTCCTTGGAAAATTTCAACATAACCACAAACTATAATTAGTCTGCGTCATAAATCATTTTTGTCAAGGAATTCCAAGAGAGAATCAGTAGAAATGTCGCGATCAAGTAAAGGCACACCGAGGAGACTTTATCCACAAAAACGCCCGAGGCACAACTCTGCTATACTAGCGTCTATGAGCGAGACGAACGACATCACTTTCATCCACCTGCACACCCATTCACACTACTCCCTTCTCGACGGATTATCGAAAGTCGACCAGATGGTAAAGCGCGCAAAAGAACTCGGCATGCCCGCCATCGGACTTACTGATCACGGTGCAATGTATGGTGCCATCGACTTTTATCAAAGCTGCACAAAGGCAGGTATCAAGCCCATCATTGGTATTGAAGCATACGTTGCGAACCGTACCCGATTCGATAAAGAGTCTGGTATCGATAATAAGCGCTTCCACCTCACGCTCCTCGCAAAGAACAATGACGGATACAAGAATCTCGTACGCCTCACCACGCTTGCGAACCTTGAGGGTTATTATTACAAACCTCGCATGGATAAGGATATTCTGCGTGAATATGCTGACGGCATCATTGCACTTTCAGGATGTCCCGCAGGGGAACTTGGTCGCGCAATACTCCGCGAAGGCGACATGGTGCACGCGGAAGATATCGTCCGCGAACATCAAGCGATCTTCGGAAAAGAAAATTACTTCATCGAGATCATGCATCACACCGACGTCGAAGACTTCGAGCGTTGGCGCAGTGCACTGATCACCCTCGCAAAGAAACTTGACGTACCGCTTGTTGCGACACAAGACTCGCACTACATCCACAAAGACGACTCCCGTGCGCACAAAACACTCGTCGCCATTTCGACGAACACCGATGTGAATGACACGGGCATCTTCTCCGGCCAAGGAGAGTATCATTTCATCTCTACCGAAGAGGCACTCCAGAATTTTCGCGACATACCCGAGGCTGTCACGAACACCATGAAGATCGCAGAGATGTGTAACGTCGAGCTTACCCTTGGCAAATTCTTATTCCCTGACTTCCCCCTCGAAGAAGGCGAAACACCGTATAGTAAATTAAGTGGACTCTGTTATGAAGGAGCGAAGCGCCGCGGACTAGATGGTGACCAAGCCGTCATCGATCGTCTTGAGTACGAACTTGGGATCATCAAATTCAAGGGGTATGAAGCATACTTCCTTGTCGTGGAAGACCTTATTCGTTTTGCGCACGAAAGTGGTATCTATACCAACATCCGTGGCTCTGTTGCAGGCTCTATGACGACATACCTCCTTGGCATCACAAAGATCAATCCCCTTGAATACAACATCCCCTTTGAGCGTTTCTTGAATCCCGAGCGCCCCTCAGCGCCCGATATCGATATGGACTTTGCAGATACGAGACGCGAAGAAGTGCTCGAATATGCAAAGCGCAAATATGGTGCGGACAAGGTCGCGCAGATCGGTACATTCGGAACAATGATGGCGCGCGGTGCGGTGCGCGACGTTGCGCGTGCACTTGGAAAACCCTATGACCTTGGAGACAAGATCGCGAAACTCATTCCGATGGGCTCACAGGGCTTCCCTATGACACTCGACCACGCAATGGAAGTCGAGCCCGACTTCAAGCGCCTTTACGACACCGATCGTGAAGTGAAAGAGATCGTCGATCTCTCGAAAAAACTTGAAGGCTGTGTGCGTCATATCTCCGTCCATGCCGCAGGTGTCGTCATTGCGCCAACTGCACTCATCAATTACGCACCAACACAATACGATCCCAAAGGAGGAAAGATCATCACACAATACGACATGTATACCGTCGGAGAAGATGGTGTCGGTCTCACAAAATTCGACTTCCTTGGTATTCGCAATCTCACCATACTCGAGAACGCAGTGCGTCTCGTAAAACTTCATCGTGACCTTGATATCGATATCGAAACCATCGCCCTTGATGACAAACGCACCTATGCAATGCTCGC
>DAIUCR010000002.1:28109-38234 GCA_036846065.1 Patescibacteria group bacterium
ATATCGATATCGAAACCATCGCCCTTGATGACAAACGCACCTATGCAATGCTCGCGCGCGGCGAGACCATCGGACTCTTCCAATTGAATGGTGCAGGAATGACCAAGTGGCTTATGGAACTTCGCGCATCGAGCATCCACGATATCAATGCTATGGTCGCACTCTATCGTCCAGGTCCGATGCAATTCATTCCTGACTACATCAAGCGCAAACACGACCCATCACTCATTAGCTATCTCGATCCATCACTCGAAGAAATTTTGAAGCAGACCTACGGCATTCTCGTCTATCAGGACGACCTCCTCATTATGGCAAACAAACTTGCTGGATATAGTTGGGGTGAAGTCGATAAATTCCGCAAAGCGGTCGGAAAGAAGATTCCTGAAGAGATGGCGAAGCAGAAGGAAAAGTTCATCAAGGGCTGTATCGAGAATGCGGGATGGAGTGAGAAAAAATCACAAGAGATCTGGGCGTGGATCGAGCCATTTGCAGCATACGGCTTCAATAAAGCACATTCTGCGAGTTATGGTCGCGTCGCCTATCAGACCGCCTACATGAAAGCGAACTTCCCTGCTGAATATATGACCGCAGTCCTTTCTGCTGAAGCTGGTGATACCGAAAAGATATCTGAAGTCATTGCGGAATGTAAGCGCATGAAGATACCCGTTTTACCTCCTGATATCAATGCGAGTTATGCGCAATTCACCGTCATCAAGGGAGAAGAAGGAGACGACACAAAGATCAGCAAGGACCAGATCCGCTTTGGACTCTATACAATAAAAAATCTTGGTGAAGCAATAAGTGATGCCATCATTCTTGAGCGTGACGAAAATGGACCATACAAAAATTTCACCGAGTTCCTTGAACGTGTGACGCATAAAGACCTCAACAAGAAATCACTTGAGTCGCTCATTCGCGCGGGCGCATTCGACTCGCTCGGTGAAGAGCGCGGATCACTCCTCCACAACATCGACGATGCGCTTGAATACCACAAAGCACATGCGCGAGAAAAAGCGAGCGCACAGGTCTCTCTCTTCTCGGTCATGCAAGACACCCACGCACTCCCCACACTCCGCTTTAGACCCGCACCCGAGATATCGCAAGAAGATAAACTCGCATGGGAAAAGGAATTACTCGGACTATACATCTCGGGACACCCGCTCGATAAACATCGCGAACGACTCGAGAAAGGAGGGGTCAACATCAAGCAGGTATCGGAAGACTCGCGTGATGGCATGAATACCCTTGTTGCAGGAATCATCGAGGAGCACAAGCTCATCCTCACAAAAAAGAACGAGCATATGGCGTTTCTTAAGATTGCAGACTTTACCGGATCCATTGAGGTAGTGGTCTTCCCTCGCACACTCACCGAATGTGGCGAATTCATCGGTCCCGACAAGCTCATTGCTGTCAAAGGACGATTCTCTCGTCGTAACGACTCCCCTTCGGTCATCGCAGAGAAGATCAAAGCGCTGTAGAAAAATCTTGAATAAAAAACACGGGAAATAAATCCCGTGCCAAACTATTCGTAAAAACTTATTTCGTCATCGCAGACACGAGGCCGCGGTAATGTTTCAGATCACTCCGTGTCTTTATCAGTACACGCAAAATAGCTTCGTTCTCTTCTCCGCTACTGAACCACTCCTCTTTGAGTTGTTTTTCCTGACCCTCCAAAGTCTGCACCATGCTCATGTATGCCAAAAGACAAACATGGGATCTTAGCGAAGCTTGTGACTTGGTATCATTGGGAATGATTTTTTTCACACCAATAAAATCCGGGCAGTCATAAGCGTGCGCCGAGACGCCAGATACTGACAAAAAAAGAGCAACCAATAAAACACCACGATTCTTCATACCAACTCCTTCGCATGGAAAATTTTTGCAAAATAACAACGAAACTGTGTTGCAACGTATCACATGCACCAAAAAAGTCAAAACAACACTTCTCCTTTGAAAATAAAGAAATAATGCTAGAATAGCCAGATGGATAAGAATGAAAAACTCCACAATATTCGCCACACATTGGCACACCTCTTAGCAATAGCAGCAAGGGATTTCGATCCGAGCGTGAAGCTTGGCATCGGACCTGTTACGGATGATGGTTTTTATTATGACTTCCTCTTCACTGATGCACCATCCGTAGATGATCTGAAAACACTCGAGAGAACAATGATGAAGATGGTGAACAAGAAACTTCCTATGACCGGACGCGAGATCACAAGATCCGAAGGAGAAGTGCTTTTTGCAAAACAACCATTTAAGACCGAGCTTCTCGCGGAATATGCAGAAGAGGGAAGAACACTCACTGCATACACGGTCGACGATTTTACTGATCTCTGTAAAGGTGGACACGTTGAGAACACGGGAGAAATAGAACCAGGAAGTTTCATGCTCACGCGCATCGCTGGTGCGTACTGGCGTAGTGACGACAAGAATCCAATGCTCACGCGCATCTATGGATACGCATTCGAGACAAAAGAAGAACTGAGTGCATACACGACAATGCTCGAAGAAGCAAAGAAGCGTGACCACCGTAAACTTGGTAAAGAGCTTGGGCTATTCGTATTCTCTGATCTCATTGGCCCTGGTCTTCCACTCTGGACCCCCAAAGGCACAATACTCCGTGAATTGCTCAATGATTACGTCTGGAGTATGCGCAAAAAGAAAGGCTATCAAAAGGTCACCATCCCCCACCTCACAAAGAAAGAACTCTACCAAACATCAGGTCACTGGACGAAGTATGCTGATGACCTCTTCAAGGTGCAGACGCGTGAAGAGCGTGAATATGTCATGAAGCCAATGAACTGCCCACATCACACACAGATATTCAATGCTGCCCCACGAAGTTATCGTGATATGCCACAACGCTATGCCGAGACCACAATGGTCTATCGCGACGAGCAATCAGGAGAACTTTCAGGACTATCGCGCGTGCTTTCCATCACCCAAGACGATGCGCATGTGTTCTGTCGTGAGAATCAGATCGAGAGCGAAGTATTCACCATCTGGGATATCATCGATCAATTCTACAAGACATTTGGATTTGCTAATCTTCAAGTACGCTTTTCACGCCACGACCCAGAGCACTACGAGAAATATCTCGGAACAAAAGAAGTCTGGAAGAAAGCGGAAGATGCGATCCTCTCTCTTATGAAAAAACGCGGAGTGACCGATTATATCGACGGAAAGGGTGAGGCGGCTATTTATGGACCAAAGATCGACTTCATCGCAAAAGACTCCATTGGACGCACACAGCAGATCGCAACAATACAACTCGATTTCAATCAACCGCTTAATTTCGACCTAACGTGCACGAATGAAAAAGGAGAAAAAGAAACGATCGTCATGATCCATTGCGCGATCATGGGTTCGATCGAGCGTTTCCTTTCGGTGCTCATCGAGCACGTTGGTGGAAACTTTCCTCTTTGGCTCTCCCCTACGCAGGTGGCAATACTTCCGATCAGTGATGTTCATCATGACTTCGCAAAAGAAGTCGCAACACTTCTTGAGGAAAAAGATATGCGCGTCAAACTCATGCTCGACAATGACTCTCTTGGAAAACGTATACGTAATGCAAAAGTCGATAAAATACCCTACATGCTCGTCATTGGAGATGCAGAAGTTGCCGCACGTAAGGTCACACTCGAGTCACGAGACAATGGAAAGATCGGGGAATTCCCCATTGATGAACTTCTCTCACGCTTCACTAAAGAGATCGCCGAGAAAGCACTCGGAGCACCTTCGAACATCAGCTGATTGACACACAGATTCAATATTGTATCGTACTAGTCAGACACGTTCATATTCAATACTCGGAGGTAGAAAGTGATACTACGAAATGTTTTACTCACATTTGTTGATGCACTTATTGTCTTTGGCGTCATGAATCTCACGGCATATCTCATGCCACTTGAACTGAGTATTTCTGGGACTTATTTTTTCCTTATTGCCGTTGGTGTAATGCACACCGTAAGGGAGGAAAACTGGAGAAGGAAGGGGAAAATACTTCAAACACCATGGTGGATCGGTCCATCTGGACTTGGACTTGGATTAGGGATTTGGTTACTACGAACATTCCCCAGTAGCTCAATACTCCATGTCCCACTGTTTATCCTCACCTCACTCATGGCAACGATCATTATGCACAGTATCCTCAAACGCATAATGAAACCCTCGCAATAGAGGTCACTCACTTGTGCTGATGCAAACACCCCAAAACTCTTGGGGTGTTTTAATTTATGCAAAATTCATTATAAAGAGTGTGGGTTGCGAATATCGAGCGTGTGCGTATACTCAGTACAGACTTAGGACATCAAAAAGGAGGGATTCTCATGAATTTTTTTCCCCTCATCAAAGAGACGGGTTCTCCAAACCTTCCAGATGGAGTAATGGTGCTTTACGAAAAACCCGATGTTCGAAGTGTGCTCGATTTTCTTTCTTTCTGGATCTCTTACAGAGACTCAACAAAAAAAGAACTGATTGAATTACCGGGAATATTCATTAATAATGAACCTACCGACCCGGAAGAACTCCATGCACATCTAAGTGGAGTATTCCCCGATGACGAAGGAATAATGGATACCGAGATTGCCACACAAATATTCGATGCTGATCGTGATTTTTTTGAGGAATACATGAATCACCTTGAAAGTTTTATTCTTCCCAAAGAGGAGGACGAGGACGAGGACACCGATCATCCTCTCTGGGACACATACGATATGTTCATGTACATTGAATTGGAATTCTTTCCACTCAAAGAAGAGATGCACTAAAAAAAACGCGACCCGTGGGTCGCGTTTTTCTTTTGTAGCACCAAGCTAAATATCCAAATTTGCCATCTTTGCGTTCGACTGAATGAAGGATTTACGAGGAGCAACTTCGACACCCATGAGCAAGTCAAACATCTTATCAGCCTCCTGCACGTCACTGATCGCAACTTGCTTGAGCACACGCTTCGTTGGATCCATAGTTGTTTCCCAAAGTTCTTCAGGATTCATTTCTCCAAGACCCTTATAGCGCTGAATATGTATCTTTGATGCGCGCTTCTCTTTAACATCATCCTTTTCTTCTTCCTCTTCGATAGGAACACCATCCTCATCAAGTGGAGGCTCTCCCTCTTCGAGTTCAGACATATCAACTTTATGCAAAGAAAGGAATGCGTTCTTTTCCTCATCAGAATAGAAGTAATGCAACTCCTTTCCCTTCTTTACCTTATAGAGTGGTGGTTGTGCGATATAGATATGACCTGATTCGATCAGTGGGCGGAAATAACGATAGAAGAGTGTGAGTAAGAGAGTGCGAATATGCGCACCGTCCACGTCAGCATCGGTTGCAATGATGATCTTGTGATAACGAAGTTTTGATATGTCGAACACATCACCAATAGCAGTACCAAGGGCGATCACAAGAGCACGCACCTCGTTCGACGCAAGCATTTTATCGAGACGCGCACGTTCCACATTCAAGATTTTTCCCTTGAGTGGTAATATCGCCTGCGTGCGACGGTCACGCCCTTGTTTCGAAGATCCACCAGCGGAGTCTCCCTCAACGATAAAGAGTTCGGACTCCTCCGCGCTACGCGACTGACAGTCAGCAAGTTTTCCCGGAAGAGTGAGGCCTTCAAGCGCGCCTTTGCGCAATACTGAATCTTTTGCGGCTTTCGCAGCTTTGCGTGCCTTGACTGCAATGATCACCTTCTGGATCATCGCTTTCGCCTCATCAGGTCGCTCCTCGAGATACATTGCAAATGCCTCACCAAAGACCGATTCGGTTGCACTGCGCGCCTCCACAGAGCCAAGTTTTCCCTTTGTCTGACCTTCAAACTGAATCTCCGGCATCTTTACGGAAATGACCGCAGTGAGACCCTCACGCACATCATCACCAGTAAATGTCTCATCAGAGTCTTTAATGATGCCATTCTTCTTTGCGTAATCATTGAGTGTACGCGTGAGTGCAGTACGGAAACCCGTCACATGCATACCACCCTCAGGTGTGTGGGTGTTGTTTGCGAATGCTATTTCGCGCGATGAAATATCATCAATATATTGAAGAGCGATCTCCACCTCAACATTACCTTCTTGTTTTTCGGTGTAAAAGATCTCCTTGTGAACTGGGGTCTGAAATCGGTTATAGAACTTTACCAATGAGTACAAACCTCCTTCAAAATAGAATGAAGTCGACGGAACATTGTATCCCGCGTCCTTAAGCCAGAAGAATTTTTCCTCCTCAATCTTTCCCGTGTACTCACGAAGATCAAGAATATTTATTTCGAGTCCTTTTACAAGGTATGCCTGCTGACGAAGATGCCCAACGATGGTACTCCAGTTGAATTTGATCTCACTGAATATCTCAGGATCTGGATCGAAGAGAATGATTGTACCATTCAATTTCGATGAATCGATCTTTTTTACTTTTGCCTTTTGCTTTCCGCGCACATATTCCTGCACATGCACTCCTCCATCGCGATGAACCGTTGCCTTCGCATACTGACTGAGTGCATTCACAACAGAAGCACCAACACCATGAAGACCTCCTGAGACCTTATACCCACTACCATCTCCACCAAATTTTCCTCCTGCATGGAGCGTCGTCATGACCGTCTCAAGCGCAGATACTTTTGTTGCCTTATGAATGTCGACAGGAATACCGCGACCATTGTCGACAACACGCACGCGATTACCAGGAAGAAGCGCGACTTCGATATGATTACAATAGCCACCCATTGCCTCGTCGCGAGAGTTATCAAAGATCTCCCAGATCAAGTGATGAAGACCCTCAACACCAGTTGAACCGATATACATTCCCGGACGCTTGCGCACTGGCTCAAGTCCTTCAAGAACCTGAATCGCTTCAGAACCGTAACTCCCCTTTTTCTTGTCTTCTTTTTCGTCTTTTTTTGGCATAGCAATGAAAAAATATTGGCCCAAATTCCTTTGGGTTTTGTGTTGCCATTCTATCAAATTTTACACAAAAACGAAAGGGGTATTTTGTGAAAAAAATGGCCTAATATAGTCATTTTTTTCACAAAATACCCGCTAAATATCCCCACTTAGTATTCCAACTACCAAGTCGTTCATTTTTGTACGGAAAAGCCGATCATGCACGCACCTCCCAAGAGGGGTCTTTCGCGCGGAGCGCACTCACAACATTGTTATAGATATCATTCGCCTCAGCGTCAGAGAGGGTCTTGTCGAGCGCCTGGAGAGTCATACGAAACGCAAGGGACTTCTTTTCTGGTTGCTCAAAGACATCGAACAACACGAGGGACTGCATGAGAGGGCCCGCACTTCCCATAATGACTTCTTTTACTTCTCCCGCCTTTGTTCCATTTGGCACGAACAAGGATACATCGCGAACGATCGATGGAAAACGTGAAGGTGCTTGATAAGAAATATTTCCGCCCAAAGAAAGTGCAACGATCCGATCGAAATCAAACTCAAAACCATGTATCGACATAGTACCAATGAGTATATCGTTCGCATACACACTTGCGACCAATTCTCCTCCTGCGTCCTCATAGCGAACACCGGAAACTCCGAGTGCTATCCAGAGTGTGTCGAGTGTACCCTTGAGTGCATAGAAATCTTCCTTCATTTGCGCTTCCTTTCGTTTTGAGAAACCCATGAGTGCGGCAAACGAATACTCCTCACGGATGACGTGTGCATCTTTGCCAAATATATGACCGAGTTCAAAGATGCGGACAGTGTTTTCATATTTCAAATTTTCCTCGATCGCCTGCTTCAAACCATTCATAAGATTATTTCTCAAAAAGCGCTTGTCCTTCGCAATGGGATTTGCAACCTCGATCTCTCCTGCACCCAAGAATGTGTAGGTGTACACCTCTGAAAATCCAGAGCTCATCATGATATTACGCACGACATCAGCCACTCGCCATCTTGGATTTTCTTCTGGCGAAAGCACCTCCTCCTCGGGCATCACAGGGACAAGAACATCGTATCCGACCATACGCCCCACTTCCTCAGCGAGGTCTTGTTTTATTGTGATATCAATGCGCTCGCGCGGAGGAGTAATATAATAAACAGTGGACTCTTTATCCTTTTTCACTGTGTATACAAAACCTAGTTTGCGCCACACGGAAATGATCTCCTTCTCAGAGAGTGTCGTACCAAGAATTCCATTGATGTACGAATGAGAAACTGCAACGGCAGCAGCCTTTGGTTTCTTTATGAATTTATCGACAACCTTCCCGGAGCGCACATCCTTTTTGCCCGCAATATCGGTGATGATCGTTGCAACCATCGCCAGAGCCTCTTCAGCCAAGAAGGGAGTAATCTCGGATTCAAATCGTTTCGACGCATCGGTGCGAATATTAAGACGTTGCGCAGCGAGGCGAATAGTACTTGCATCAAAATTTGCTGCCTCAAGAACGATCGTCTTTGTTTCGGACGTCACCTCGGCCTTTGTTCCACCCTTGATTCCCGCAATCCCAAGAACGGCATCTTTGTCTGCGATAACAAGAACGCCCTCACTCAAAGTGACATCCTTTCCATCAAGCGTGGTAAGGGACTCGCCCTCCCTTGCGCCACGGACAATGATCTTGCCGCCAGAGACCTTGTCGAGGTCAAACGCATGGAGTGGTTGCCCCACCATGAACATCACATAATTCGTCGCATCAACAACATTATTGACAGAACGTTGACCGAGTGACAGAAGTGCATCGCGGAGCCACTTTGGTGATGGGCCGACGTTCACACCATCGAGCACTAGGCTCATGTAACGGAGGACGCGTTTATCCTTCACATCAACGGCCACAAAAGGAGTCTTTGCGTGAGGTTTTCCCAATTTTGCGGCAGAAATCTTTTTGAGAGGAATATCAAGTATCGCGCTTATCTCACGAGCAATACCGCGATGCGATAGACAATCATGTGCACGATTCGGAAGTATCTTTACATCGATGATCGTATCACTTCCACGCTTCTCCATGCTTTCGATCTCGAACGCATGAAAAGTAAGCGCGTCCGCAAGCACCTCGGGGCGAGGAAGTTTTTTGTCAAAATATGTTTGGAGTAATTTATAGGAAACGATCATGGTACTGTTTGTATTCGTGAGAATTTAGATAATCGGAAATTGCTTGATAAGGCGAAGGTCGCCCGTGTAGAGTGTGCGCACATCAGGAATTCCCGATCGAAGCATAACGAAGCGATCAACTCCCCCACCAAATGCGAACCCTTGCCACTCATCAGGATCGATACCACCCGCACGCAAGACCTCAGGATGAACCATCCCCGCACCCATCACCTCGATCCATTTCTCCACCTTCCCTTTTTCATTCACCCATCCGATATCGATCTCAACCGATGGCTCGGTGAACGGAAAATAACTTGGGCGGAAACGGATCTGCATCGGGCGCTTAAAAAGTCGCTCAAAGAAAGTACTGAGCACCCCCTTCAGATTTGCCATCGAAACATTCTTTCCGATCATTAATCCCTCGAACTGATAGAACTGTGTCTCATGGGTTGCGTCAGTCGCCTCGTAACGAAAGACCTTCCCTGGCACGATGATGCGAATGGGTGGCTCGTTCTCCTCCATATATCTGATCTGCACTGGTGATGTATGTGTACGCAAAAGAAGTCGTTCAAGACCCTTTTTGTCCTTCAACCAAAACGTATCCCACATGTCACGAGCGGGGTGATCTTTGGGAATATTGAGCGCATCAAAATTGTAGTGTTCTGTCTCTATTTCCGGGCCATCAGCAAGGGAAAATCCCATATCACCGAATATAGTACCAATATCACGCATCATCAGGGTTACAGGATGCATATGGCCGCGCTCTGGGGCTTTTCCGGGTAATGTCACATCAATACCAAGTTTTTCTCGAATATCCATTGTGTCATTATAAAAGGCATTAAACCCCAGGGCAAGCCCTGAACTCAGGTGAATTCGCTTCACTCATTCATCTGAGTTCCCCAAGGGGCGGGGTATTAAACCTCTTTTTGCTCTCCTCGGCTCGGAAGTAAGAATGAGTACATTCTTACTCCGTCGAGCGAGAAAGAAGCGGAAATGTCCTCATTTCCATTTCGAGCGAGCGATGACAGAGCAAGAGTCTATGATTACTTCTCTCGCTCTACGTCAGAAATAGGGAAAAACAAATAAAAAACAAAGGCT
>DAIUCR010000002.1:38334-47020 GCA_036846065.1 Patescibacteria group bacterium
TTACTTCTCTCGCTCTACGTCAGAAATAGGGAAAAACAAATAAAAAACAAAGGCTTCAAAAGCCTTTGTTTTATTACACTGAACTCAATCTGTGTTCTTGTTTATTGCTCAATGAACTTTACGCTCGGAGAGACACCAGAGCCGTTCACAAAGAATCGTGCAAGCGGAACGCCCGAGAGCCAGACCGCACCGCTTGCGGGACCAACGACTGTCGGCGAAAAGCGAATTGTCACATTCACCTCGGCACCCGCAGTGATGTTGTAATGACAGAGTCCATCAGTGGTATCTACCGGATCAACACAAGTGAATGGACCAGTTATCGAGAATACTCCAGTACCAAGATCAACACTACCGGTATTCTTGATCGTAAATGTGCGATCTTTGTATTTTCCGATGACCACTGGTCCATAATTCGTATCACCTCCACGGATGTCGATAATTGGTGCAAATGTACCGGTACCAAAGACATCAATGGCTTCACGACCCCTGATTCCACTCGACACAGGAATATTTACGCCATTTGAATTGACCGTGATCACATCAGCAAGTGGACCCGTACTTTGTGGAGCAAATTCGATCATTGCAGTCGCACTTCCTCCAGCGGAAATGTTGAAGTTACACCCCGAGAGACAATAGAAGTTGAGCCCCGGTGTTTTGACTGGAGAAATACTTCCACTCAAATTTCCCAGTCCCGTATTTTCGATCGTGATCATCTGTTGTGAAGAGAGACCCTGATTTGTATCTGCAAATCCCAATGAAGACGGAGTAACGGAGATGATCGGGTCAAGCACTCCTGTTCCAGAAATAGACGGATAAGGAGCAGCGGGATAACTTACTGTTCCGCCACCATTCGTTGAAGCAAACATCGGATACGCAAGATAACCCATCGCAGCCGTCGGACTAAAGTTGAATACCACATTCTGACTCTGCGCAGGCAAGAGTCCGACAAAATTACACCCACTCACACAGCTGAATGCCGAGATATCCACTGCAACACCAGAACCGTAGAGATCGGAGACTTCTGTTGCTGAAAGCGGCCTATTGTAAATACGGACATCATCGATACTCCCGACAAAATGCCCAGTGATGGCACTAGGCCAACTACCGCCACGGTATCCACCGATTCTCCAATATCCACTATCGTTCCACACTGTTGAATTTAGACTCCCTTGCAGAACTCCATCGATGTAGAACTTTGTTGTCCCATCAGCAGCGTGCGTCCCCACCGCATGATGCCACGCACCATCATTGAGAGTATTTGTTGAAGTTATTACTTGAGTTGATCCGTTCCATACACCAAAACGAACCTTTCCATCCGCACCCATCCAAATACTACGATCACTGCCGCTCGAGACTAAAACTTTCGTATTCTCGAAACCAACGATCTTCTTTCCTGACGCACTCGTGGTCTTAAACCACGCGCCAATAGTGAAGTCGACAGGATTTGTGACAAGGTTCGATGTGGTCACCGAACTACTATAGAGCGCCTTGAAATCAAACGCTTCACCGATCTTTCCCGCCACACTGGTTGGCACATCGGAAAGCGTTCCATCATTACCCTTTCCTGAACTGTCATATGCCTTGAGCTGACTCCATGCGATCGTTGCATCATCAAACTTAAGCCATTCAACCAAACTTGCGGTCTGCGGATAGACGTTGGTATACACCTGCGAAACCTCTGAGGCACTGAGTGCGGTATTATAGATGCGCACATCATCAAGAGTGCCATTGAAATCATATTCGGTAGGATAAAGACCGGTATCTCTTAATCCAATATAAAGAGGAACGCCTCCTGAAACATTTTGAAGGGTAAAGTTTGCGGAAGTAGTCTGAGAAAGCGCACCGTTCACATAACTCTTCAGCGTTGTGCCATCATACGTCGTTGTCACGTGAACCCAAGTCCCCGAAGGAAGAGTTGGCGAAACCTGTGAACCACCCCATACACCAAAAGCTGTCCCTCCGCCATTATTAAGAAGCCAATGATGATTTCCGCCCGCATAACTCCCGAGCATCAAGATCCACTGACGTGCAGGAGTGAGCGCAGTCACTTTTATCCAGGCAGAGATCGTGTGCGGCGCATTTCCTGATGCAAGGCCATTCACTTTTGCGACTTTCACACCACCACGAGAGGTAAACTTAAGCGCCTCAGCGATCTTTCCCGTGTCTGATATTGGACCTGGCAAGAAGCCGGTATTTCCGTTCCCCGTCATATCAGTGACTGCATGTGTTGCCCAATCGATATTTGCATTATCAAATGTCCAGTGATAATTAAGTCCCAATGTTGGAGCACCCGCGCCAATTGTCGGAATCGTCACATTATAATCAAGTGGACCAACCCCATCGTTCGTTACAGTAAATGTGGCAACCGCAGGAGCACCTCCTACTGGAACATCCCCGAGTGGAATATTCGCGCTTGGCGTCACAGAAAGATATGGAGCACTGATAGAACTACCCTCAAGATCAAGTGTGACTGAACGAGGAACAGCATCTCCATAATCGTAACTCACCAGAAGAGGTTCATTATAACTCGTTGCGGCGGATGGCTGAAATTGATATGGAATAGCGAGTTCGGTACCCGGAGCAATAGCACCCGAGCACGAGCTCATACAGAAGAAATGGGTCGTATTCGGAAGCGTATAATTCACATTTGCTCCAGTCCCACTATTTCCAACATACAGATAGAATGTCTTATTCTGTACGGAAAGCGAGCCGCCAAATGTGGTTGCACCAACATTGTACGTTTTCTGAGGAAGATCGGTGACGCAGGTTGTACCTGGACACATTGTGAGTGTGGAACCATCATAACTCATCTTAAAATCCGGCTGCACTCCTGACGCCCACAGATAAGAAGTTCCCACGCCGGGAATCGTCACGTTTCCTCCATAGTCCTGAACCGCAGTCGGAGTGAATGATATTGTGATCACCTGAGTGCCACCAGCGGGAATATTATACGTACAACCTGATATACATGTTTGATTTGCGGGGTATGGCAATGCACCAACAGTACCGCTCAAGACACCAACCCCTGTATTCATAATCGTCACAGAGGCTGTTTTTGTTGTCCCAACAAGAGTTGGACCAAAATTGATCTGTGATGTACCCGAAAATACTCCAATAGGCAAAATATTTCCCTGCCCCGAAAGTGGGACCGTTCCACCTGCGGGTGGATTGTTGTCATTCGTAAATATTGCGTTCTCAGAAACAGGAGTATCACTTAGAGGACAGAGTCGAAAAGTCGTCGTTGTCCACGAACCAGTATTCGTTAAATTATTATAACTACAATTTGTTACGCAAGAAAAGCCAGTAGCAGTACTTGCAGGGAAAAGCGGTATACTTGAAACCGTACCCGTAAGGAAACCTGCACCAGAATTCCTTATGTGCACATTCCTGTTTACGCAGTTTCCCACATTAATGTTCGTTCCAAAATTTGCAGGCGTATCCGCACTGTGGACACTTAATATCGGCTTATCGTTCACCGTGGAATTAAGCGGAACGACTTGTCCGCCACCTCCTGTAAATGACGCAGAGTCAGCATGCGCACCAGCAACAACGGGGATATAACGGACAACAATCGTTGTGGATTGACCCGCAAAAAGACTGTAAGAGCAAGAGGGGTTACCCACACAAGTATATTCGGTTGTCGTAAATGTGATATTCCCATTAAGAATACCTCCTCCATTGTTCTTTATCGTCATCGTCTTATCGACCTGTCCAACCCCAAGATTAGGATTGGGACTGTAATTGACCGATGTTGGTGTCACTTGAATGATCGGTGATACTGCATTATCAACACTATTTCCGATGATGTGCCTCGACTGATACGCGATCGTATTATCTGGGCCACCCTCACAACCATTACTTACCGGACCAGTACCCGCACATGAGAACTGGATCGTTTGATCATATGACGTAGGAGATGTAAGAGGTGCAAAAGTGATATTGATTGTTGCGGTTACGCCAGGATTTAACGTATACGCACATGAGGGTGTGCAAGAAAATGGAGTAGAGATTCCCGAAATAGAACCCGTCAATGTTTGCCCTCCCGTATTTGAGACAGAGAAAGGTAGTGTTTGCGTCGAACCAAAGACGATATTGGAAAAAATAAGTGCGGGGTCTGATGCTGGTGTGATAGTCATGCGCGGGAATGGTGGCAATTGAACAGTATAGTCACGCGCACCCCACAGCAGATTGAAGGCGGCATTTTCCGATGTAATAGCACACGTTGGCATATAGGTCGTACCATAAAGCGCATTTGACTGTGTATTCACCGCGCACTGCGCTCCACCGACAAATTTGATGTATACATTATGAAGCCCATCTGCCTGTGGACCAATATCAAAACTGAAGGTACCGGAAGTTGATGCGACAGTAGGATTGGTAATAGAGTAATATGCTTGTCCTGTATTAATATCTGTTTTTTGTGTACCCGCGGAGATGAGCGCTCCACCTCCATCAACGGTTGCATCTCCATAGACGTAGATATTCCCCGCCCAGTCAGGAGGGAGCTGCCATGCACCATTTACCACCACATGATTCGAGAAGAGGTAATTCGAAGATGGAGAGGGGTTCTGCCACGACGGAATAAGAAATGTTCCATCCACCGCAAACGACACAAGAGGAAGGAGAAAGAACAGTACGAGTGCGGCAATAAGACGTTTCATGATTGGGTGCGATATTAATTAGATAAAGTGTCTGTTGATGATGATACGGGGGGACGCACGGTTGTAGATGCGATCTCGGGGTGAAAGAGTTGCGCAAGCTCAAAGATCTCTCTGTTACTTACAGCAGGATCAACTGGAGGATAGAGTGCTGGATCAAGCGGTACTGTCTTGAAGTTATACTTCTTATCATAGAGATCAACGAGTGCGTACAAAGACACCGCAATAAATATGATCATCGAGAGACCGAGGACGATCCGACACAATGCACACTTTTCTTTCAAATTCTCATCAATACGCTTGAGCTCTTTCTTGAGCTCTCCAACACTTGGTATTTGGGATTTATCCATATCGAATAATTATACCGCACAAGCACAAAAATCCTCAAGGATATTCACATCTCCATAAATAACAAGAATCGACAGGCTCTCCTCTCATTTACTACCTAAGGCAAGCCTTAGGTATATGAGAATTTGCCACGTTTACAAACGAGCAGTGGCAAGTTCTATGAATAAACCCCGCCCGCTTCCTGCGGGGAACTTTATTTCTCGATGAATTTTACACTTGGAATGATGCCATTCCCTGTCACAAAGAATTTACCCAAAGGCACCCCAGAGAGCGACACTGCCCCACTCGCAGGGCCTCGAACGGAAGGAGTGAAGCGGATCGTTACCGTTACTTCAGAGCCTGCCGTGAGGTTGTAATGACATTTCCCATCCGTAATATCAAGAGGAGCAACACACGCAAACGGTCCACTCACATTGAATACACCACCCCCCAGATCAACGGTTCCGAGATTTTTTACCGTAAAAGTTCTCTCTTTGAACTTCCCTATCACGACGTCGCCAAAATTCGTATCTCCACCACGAATATCGATGATCGGTGCAAAGATGCCCTCCCCTCCAACTTGAAGCATTTTAACGCTCGCATTTGCCGCATTCGAGCTTATGTTCAAGAAATCAGTGAGCGACCCAGTTGTAAGTGGTGCGAAACGAAGTGTCATCTGAGTCGAACTTCCGGAAGGAACGACGGGTGTGCAATTGAATACACACTTGAAATGCACTTCACTTGAAAATACAGAACTCGCAACATGAAGTGATCCAAGTCCGATATTTTTTACCGTAATATTCAGATCTTCGTATGTACCAAGATTCGTCGATGAAAAACCAAGATATGGAGATGGGATGACGTCGATGATCGGGGCGAGATTTCCTGTACCACGCAATTGCGGAGTAAGCGTACCCCCATTTGAAGAAAATATCGCAGGCGCACTCATTGGACCCGACACTGTCGGAACAAAACTAAATGTAACCTGTTGCGTATCTCCGTTATCAAGGTTTGAAAAGACACAACCACTCACACAGTAAAACGGCGGAGCAATAGAAACGGAGCCCGAGAGCGTTCCTGTTCCCATGTTACCTACAACAAACGGAGGAACAGTAGTCGCAGTGTCTCCGACGTTTATCAAACCTGGCCAAGTATACCCCGATGGTGTGACCGTGAGATATGGCGCACTCACCGAATGTGCATTCAAAGTGAGTGTCACATCACGGCTCATCCCATCGCCGTAATCGTAATTCACAAAAAGATCTTCATTATAATCACCAGGTGCGCTCGGTACGAATGTGTATTGCACTGCGCGGCTCACACCCACCGCGAGTGTCCCGTTACACCCAATCATGTCCGTACACACGAAGTGTGTCGTATTCGGAAGATTGTAATTCACCACCCCACCACTTCCTGAATGCTGCACATAGAGATAGAAGACTTTATTCTGGACCGAAGGAGAACCACCGTATGTGGTTGTGCCAATATCATAAGTTTTTGGACTTGGTGGTAAATATTGAGGAAAACCTCCCACAACAAAACTCAGACGGAAATTAGGCTCTGCTCCATACCCATCGAGACGCAGTGGCTTGGCACCAATAAGCACATTCTCGACATAATGAGCGGTCGCCGTAGGACTGAAAGCAAATACTATTTGCGTTGAGCTTCCTGCAGCAACAGCAAATGTACAATTAAAGGCGCAAGAAAACACTCCAGCAGGCACAGAGACGGAACCATGAAGAACCCCCACTCCAGTATTCGTGAGTGTTGTGGTTGCATACTTCGTCTGCCCAACAAGAACAGTTCCAAAATACAGCGTCGTCACACCTCCACTCAATGTTGCAATTGGGTTCGTATTTCCCTGACCCTGCATGTAAAATGATTTATTGTTTGCAGGATTCACGACATTCGTAAATGTTGCAGTTGTTGTCGCAAGAGTTCCATCGATTGGGTCAAAACGTAGCGTCACGATCCAATCTGCGGATACAGGAGTAAGGTTTGAATAAGTGCAGTTTGAAACACAAGAAAATCCTTTATCGGGAAGCCCCATAACGGTACCCGACAAAAGCCCTGCACCAACGTTTCTCACACGAACACCAACCGTTCGATAATCACCAACGTTGACCGGCGGAGGTGAAGAGATGATCCATGACGTTGGGGAGAGTGACAAAAGAGGGAGATCATTTACATTCGACTGCAGCGTAACGATCTTTCCTGACCCACCCGTGAATGTTGCATTATCATTATGCACACCGCTCACTGCGGGAGTGAATCTGATCGTGAGCGTCGTGGTCGCGCCAGAAAAAAGACTATAACTACATGGACCAACACAGGAATATTCAGAGGAACTAAAAGTTATTATTCCATTCAAGATACCACCGCCATGATTTGCAACAGTAATAGTGCGATCTGCAGTAAAGCCAAGATTGATCGGATTGAAATTCAGTGAATTCGTATTTACCCACAATTCAGGAACAACGGCACTCGCTATCGCGCCCCCCTTGATACTTCTCACCTGAGCAGGAGCATCGCATGATAACGATGTGCCTACACAAGAGAAACTCGCTATCTGCTGATATGAGCCCACTATCGTCGGTGCAAAACGAATACGTACCTGGAGAGACGTTCCCGCATTCACTGAATAACTACAATTGGGCGGAATACAATAGAGAGGATCTACGAGTGCGGATATTGATCCAGTGAGAGTCTGTCCACCCGTGTTACTGATCGTGAACAATTGATCTTGCATGGTCCCAACAGGAACATTCGCAAACATCATTTCAGGGTCAGGAGTAACGACCATGCGTGGATACGGAGGAATACCAACAGAGAACGTACGCTCTGGATATACTTGATTTGGGACAAAATTACTCTCGGTCACATCACAGAGCGGCGCACCAGAGCCAGAGACTGTATTGATCGCACACTCCTCTCCTCCCCAGAAAATGATCTGCATCGTATGAGAACCGTCAGCACGAGGACCGATATTGAAGTCAAACGACCCTGTCGTTGTTGCTGTACCATTGATATTCGTTATAGGAATATATTGATCACCTGCTAAATTTCCCACTTGCGCACCATCAAGATATACATAAATATTTCCGGCCCAATCAGGAGGAAGTTGCCACGTTCCAGTCACATGAATATCCGAGCCAAATATATACACCGATGAGGGCGCGGGTAATATCCACGTACTCACGAATGGAAACGAACTCGATGCGGCAAACGCCGTAGATGAAATAAGTACACCAAGAGTTGCGAGGAACGTAAGGATTGTCTTTTTTATCATAGTGTATTCAAGGTTTTATAACGGAGTACTTGTTGCGGGACTTTTTCCACCAGCAGTGTTCTTGAGTTCCAGAATACGCGATTGCCACTCAGTATCTGAAACTGGGTGAATCTGTTCTTGAGGCAGTGGCTCGATCGCAGGAGGAGTGTGCAATTTGAAGAAATACGTAAAGACAATAACCAACAATGCGCCAACGAGAGCGAAAGCGAAAACAAACTTACAAAGTCGACACTCATTCTGATCATTTTCAGATTCAGCATTCACCAAAGTGAGAGGATCTTCTTGTTTAAGTTCTTCCATACACCCCAGTATATACTAAATTAGAACAGACGCTCAAGGAATCGATTTCTTCCTGTATTAAAAAACACCCGAGGACGGGTGTTTTTTGTATTGGAGCCGGAAGTCGGGCTTG
>DAIUCR010000002.1:47120-61981 GCA_036846065.1 Patescibacteria group bacterium
TTAAAAAACACCCGAGGACGGGTGTTTTTTGTATTGGAGCCGGAAGTCGGGCTTGAACCGACGACCTACGGTTTACAAAACCGTTGCTCTACCAACTGAGCTATTCCGGCAAGGAATTTTGAACCGCAAATTTTTACGACATTTCTTGATTCCAAACTCGACCACCCTTGCATCCGAGTCGGAGAAGATAATAACATACGATCAAAATTATTGCACGGGTATATCTTCCCCCCGATCACGATTCTCCTTATTTTCACTGATATGCTTAAGAAAAAATGATGTTGTTTTTCCTTTCGTCACCTCCATGCGCCCAAAGACGCGTTCAGTGAACATATCATATCCCCTTCGGGATACAAGAACAGCATACCCCACCGCCTGCTTTCCGTGAGGACGCATGACATGTGCCGCTCGCTTTAAGTAAAGAGAAATATCATGGAGTTCCTGCGCAATGAATTCACTGAAATCATTCGGCATGCGGGCATGCGCGAGTGTGTGAACTCTCTTTGTGCGAATATGCGCATAGCCGAGAGTAGCAGAAAGCGCAAAGAGCGCCACAAGCCAAATGATAAAGAGTGTCGACATACTGAAATTATATCAGAAAAAAGTAAAGAAAAACTATTTTCCAACAGAGAAACGTGAGTAGCGAACCAACTCGGTATTCTCACCAAATTTCTGTACCGCACTCTTAATGAGATCACCAACGGTCACCTCAGGATTCTTCACAAAAGGCTGGTGTACCAATACTTGCTCCTTGAAATATGTGTCGAGCTTACCCTGAAGAGCCTTTTCTTTAATAGCTTCTGGCTTATCCATCTTTGCTACTTCGTCCTCAAAGAACGCAACAGCTTTTGCCTTATCTTCTTCGGTAATATCTTCTTCAACGCGATACTTTGGATTCACCGCAGCAACATGCATCGCGATCTCATATGCGAGCTGTTTGAAATCTTCATTCTTTGCAACAAAGTCTGTCTCGCATGCGAGTTCAACCATTGCGCCAACTGAATTGTTTCCATGAATATATGCAGCAACAACACCAGCAGCAAGAGTACGGTCTCCTTTCTTTGCGGCTATTTCGCCACTTTTCTTACGGAGCGCCATGCGCGCTTTATCCATATCTCCTCCTGCATCCTCGAGGGCCTTTTTGCATTGCATAACCGCAACACCAGTCTCATCTCGAAGTTCTTTGATCTGATCCATGCTGATATTCATAGGTTTCAAAAAATAGTGAACGAATAAGAAAAACACCAAACAAACACGAATATTGCGATACTATGCTGCGCGAGACTTCACGCCAGCCTGGTACGCATCGCGCAATACTTCAGTGAAGTATTTTACGCTCTCAAGAGCTGAATCATTCGCAAGGATAGGATATGTGATCTGATTTGCATTGCAATCAGAGTTCATGAGTGCGATGGTTTCGATCTTCATCTTCAAACCTTCCTCAACAGCAATGTGCTCTTCACGAGGGTCAACAATAACAAGTGTGGCAGGAGCACCCTCGAGTGTAACGATACCACCGAATTCAGCATCCAATTTTGCCATCTCACGCTCAAAGAGCAAGCGCTCTTTCTTTGTATACTTCTCAAGCTCACCTTTTGCGAACTTGTCAGTAAGCTCCTTCAAGCGCTCCGTGCGCTTCTTGATCTCAGACCAATTCGTAAGGATACCGCCAACCCAACGCTCTGCAACGTATGGCATCGAGAGTGACTCAGCAACACCCTGAACAATGTCACGAATCTCTTTCTTTGTGCCAACAAAAAGCACGGTCTTACCAAGCTTTCCTAGCTCCATCATGCGCGCCTTTGCGGCATCAAGCATCTTTGCTGTCTCTGCGAGGTCGATGATATCGACACCATTTTTTGCTCCGTAGAGATACGGACGCACTGAAGAATGTCGGCGTGCGCGTGAGTAACCAAAATGAGCGCCTGCCTTGAACATCGCTTCGATTTCTGCATTATCCGGTTGTGTTTTTCCTGCTGTCATATTTCCTGTATTAATTTGTAGGAGTGTAACAGAAAGGCCCCCATATTGCAACCTTTATATTGACTTACTCTCCGTCTCCGTCCTCTGCGGGACCAAGATTGCCCGCCTGAGCACGTTCAAGCAACACTTCTGTTATTTGGTCAATATCTCCCCCGAAGATCTTCTCTACGTTGTGCCAAGACTCTTTGATGCGATGATCAGTGACACGATCCTGAAGCACATTATATGTACGGATCTTCTCTGAGCGATCACCTGTGCCAATATTCTCCTTTCTAATATCGAGGTGTTTCTTTGCTTCCTCTTCCTCTTTCTGTTGTTCAAGTTTTGCCGCAAGAATAGACATCGCCTTTTCACGATTCTTGAGCTGGGAACGCTCTACAGAGCAGTGCACATGGATACCTGAAGGTTTATGAACGAGATGAACTGCAGTTTCAACCTTGTTCACGTTTTGTCCGCCCGCACCACCCGAGCGAGTAAAAGACATCTCAATGTCCTGCGGGTTTATAACCACGGTCGATTTCTTACGGATAGGAAGAACGACAACTGATGCCGTTGAGGTATGAATACGCCCCGACTTCTCGGTTGCAGGAATACGCTGAATACGATGAACTCCTGTTTCAAATCGAAGGAGGTCATATGCGCCCGCACCAGAAACCTCGAACGTCGCCTCCTTGAAGCCACCCATCTCACTCTCAGAACTATCGATAGGACGAAAACTCCATCCTTTCATGGCGGAATAACGCTCATACATTTCTGCGAGATTCTGCGCAAAAATTGCAGCCTCCTCGCCGCCCACACCAGCGCGCACTTCAAGCACGAGTTCTTTGGGTTTTTCAATGACCTCTTTGTCACCCTCAATGATCTCATCCATCTTTATCTTTAAGTCATTGATCGTTGTTTCAAGAAGCGCGATCTCTCCCTCTGCAAGCTTGTCCATCTCAGCATCACCACCGAGCATTTGCTTCAAATCGTCCACTTGAGACAAAAGACGCTCGCATTCTTGTGCGAGATACATTGTCTTATAGTTTTCTTTATATTGAGCAATATCCATATTTCGTAGTGTACATTTGATCGTGCAAAAGAAAAACCCGCAACAGAAGGATGCGAGTTTTTCGTTAGGTATATTTACTTACCTTTCTTTGCGGCTGCGGCGCGCTGCTTGAATTTCTCAACGCGACCAGCGGTGTCAGTGACCTTTTCATTGCCTGTGAAGAGCGGATGACACTGTGAGCAAATTTCCATCTCGATACTCTCTTTTACTGAGCCAACAACAACTTGCGCCCCGCATGCGCAGGTTGCCTTTGTGTTTGGGTGATACTTTGGGTGAATTTCTGTCTTCATAGGAACCAACTCTACCAAACAGCCCTATTTTTGGCAAGCGGAGCGGTATTCATGAACAGATACTAGTTCTGAAGTGGATCGATCATGGTCTCCTGAATAGTGACAGCCTTCGCCATTACTTGATCACCATACGTTTTAGCCCAACTCGACTGACTACACTTACGCCCCGAAAAGTAGCGACATGCTGCGTCACGCTCAGCACTATATGAACCTGGCCGTGCTCCAAGGTCGGTGAGATACATTCCTGCCGCCATGAATGCGTCACGCGCCGTCCACGGATCGGCCGCACTTGTTCCAAGCGCACGGGTAATGCGATCTTCAAATAATACCCATGTTGAAGGGATGAATTGCGCAGCCCCCATCGCCCCGCCCCACCCCACTTCCTGAGGGCAAGACACAAGCGTATTAAATGGGTCGCGCCCAAGTCTCTTGGTGATCTTTATGAACTCGGGGACATCACGAGTAGGATTCATGACCCTTGGAAACACCGTACCGCTTCGTGAGCCCACACCACTTCCTGTCTTAGCATTCTTTAGGAAGCATGAACCCTGATTCTTTCCAAAGCTGGACTCCTGTTGGAATATCGCAAGAAGGAACGCGGGACGAATGCCCGTCTTTGCGGATACCACATTTGCATAATCAAGTGCCTGACCAAATTTGATCTCACCCGAGTCACGGAGCGCAAAGAGTGCGGCACGTATCTCTGCGGCACGCGCCTTGCGGCCAGCAAGCACTTTCGAATACTCAACCTCTCTATTCTTTGTGATACTCAATAATCGCTTCTTTTCAGCCTCATTTGCGACCACCACGCGCCGATTGCGCTCAAGGTTTGCCTTTGCATCCATCTCTTGCTGCTGTTTTAATTCAAGCGCCTCCTGCGCAGATTGGTTCTCAGACTTTGCACTTTTAAGTGCATCGGTCGAACTCTTAAGCCCTGCACGCACTCTATCGAAAGAATCAAGGTCAACAAAAAACTCAGAGAGACCGTCGGTTGAGAGTAACATCTCTGTAAGACTCGCCTCATCAAGCTCATTGGTCTTTCGGATCAACTGCGCGAGCGACTGTCTTTCCTTTTCAATACGTTGTCCGATATTTTTTACCGTTCTTGATTTTTCCGCGATTCCTTCTCCGAGTTGCGCAACAAGAGAGCTTTGTCTTTTGATCAGTGAGTTGAGGCGATCGGTATTTCCTTTAAGGAGTTTGATATCCCCCGCAAGAGTACTTCCCTCCCTCTTTAAACCTCCTATCGTATTATTGAGTCCATTGATCTCATTATTGATGTCCGCCAATTCCTTTTCAAGTTGAGCTTGTCTTTCCTGTGTACTCTGAGTTGCTGTCGTCTGCGCAAGAAGTGCTTCGGGTGCATTAAAAAAGACGAATGCAGTCACAAGGACCACAGAGAGACCACCTCGCCCGAATGATCGTGGATCAAATTTACTGAGCATGATTTTAATCATTATACCCCATTTATGAGCACAAAAACAAAAACCCAGGAATATACATATTCCTGGGTTTTTATAGAAGTTCGTGCACCGTGAGAGTACTTTGTGTTTTCTTATTCACTTCGTTCACAAGAAAACAACATCGCAAAATTATTTTGCCTCGCCCGGAGCCTCCTCCTTCTTTCCCTTCTTCTCAACCTCAATAGCAGAGAGGTCAGCTGTGGCAACAGGAGTCTCTTCTTCTTCGCGAGGAAGAGAGATGTTTGCAACGATCTCAGTAGCAGCAATGAGCGCTTTTACGCCATCACCGAGATCAAGATCGCCGACAGTGATATGACTATCGAGTGCAGTAAGCTTCGAGAGATCAACAGTGATGCTCTGTGGAAGTTTTGCAGGAAGTGCTTCGATCGAAAGATCGTGCAATACCTTTGTAACAATACCGCCAAGCTTCTCTGCTGGTGCGACACCAACGAACTCAAGAGGTACATCCACCTCGAGCTTGTGCCCCTTCGTGACGATGTAAAAATCGATATGGATAGGATCTCCAATGATCGGATCAAGATCAACATCATGAATAAGTGCTTCAAGCACACCACTTGGGGTCTTGAGGGAAATGATCGTCGATTCTCCCGCCTCCTCAAGCACCTTTAGGAAACGCGCCTTCTCTACTGATATCGGCGTTGATGCCTGCCCTGCTCCATAAAAGACCGCAGGGATATCTCCCTCTTTGCGGATCATCTTTGGATTTACTTTCACGTCGCGCAATTTTGCGTCTATGGTTATCATAAGCCAAAAATTACTGAATAATTTACCAACACTAGCACGCGGAACGTCAACTGACAACCCGCCATATCTCTCATGCTCACACAAAAAACACCCAAGGCCTACCCTTGGATGTTTCTATGGTCAAACAACAGCAACGGATCTAGTGAGCACCCGCCTTAAGAATATCGAGTTGTTTCTGTAATTCCGCAATAAGCACAACGATCTGCTGAAGGAGCTTCTCGATAGCCTCCCTACGCGCCACCTCAGTCAATACTGCGCTTGCGGGTAGAGTGATGATGGTTTCCGTGACCGTCGTTCCATTTGAGACTGGAACACTCGCAACAGCATCTTGTCCACCCACCTCAACATTTAGAGACTGGGATACTTTTCCACCCTTTCCCTCACAAGTGATCGTATATGTTGCGTCACCACCGAGCTTCACCATCGTTCTCGTGCCAGCGAGATCGACTGCGCCAGTCCAACTTCCACTTCCGATACAAGAAGTAACATTCTGAGTAGACCACTCAAGAAGCACTGAACCACCTACCGGTATCTTCGTATTTGATGACGAGAAAGAAAGCATCGGTCGTATCGCAAGAGGGACCGTTGGACTTGAAAGGTTTCCTTTTTCATACAATGCACCCACCTCATCGATATTCAATGTCCTGTCATAGATACGAACGTCATCAATATATCCATCAAGCACGCCACGGAGAGGAGATGCATCGAGTGCGCCGATACGATACATCAATGTCTGATTTGTGAAGTCAGGAAACCAGCGACCAAGATTATCTCCAACGACATCAACAGCGACGTTGTTTACATACATACGATACGTCTGACTATTCGCCGTAAGCACAAGGTTGTACCATTCGTTCGTATTTAATATCTTTGCACCTTGAGCTTTACGATCGTTTCCTGATGATGAGTCGCGGAACTGAAGCTGAGGGCGACCTTCTCTGTCGATCGAAAGCGTGACATAGATATTATTATCAGAGATAGACTTTCCCGAGAAGAGAATGTTTCTCTCTGAAAGAGAATTGATCTTGAACCAGAGCGAAATAGACCCCTGGGAACCCTTCAGTATCCCATCGGGAAGCGCCACGCTTTCATCCACACCTCCGTCCATACCAAGCGCGGTTCCCACCTTACCACCAGCCCAACCAAATCCAGTTGAACTACCGGTGAGTACGCCATTCTGCCCACCAACCGAATCATTCACACTACGTCCAGTCCCTTCGTCAAATGTCCAGTAATGTATCTGATCTTCTGTTGCGGCAGAAACCACTCCGGCCCCAAAAAAGAATGAAGTCACCACAAGCAAAAGAGTGAGAGAAAATGTTTTACTCATATATTATATCGTTTAGCTCTAATAAGAATTGATCTGTACACCCCAAATGACAACCTAGAGATCCTGACTCCCTGAGACAAATGTGTCGGAAGTAGCGTCCTGCGCAAGGCGTCCCTCACGAGCATCAACCGCCATACGCAATTGCTCGGTGAAGATATTCTGAGAGCCCGCAATGTCTTCTTGCTGTCCCGCCCAATGACGGAGCACCGGATCTTGAAGGGCGCGAGAATATGAGAATGTGAGTCCCCATGGGTGAGGTCCTTTTTGCGCGATAGCATTTAAATTCTTGAGCGCATCATCAGGTTTTTGACCACCGGAAAGGAATACGACGCCACCCAATTCAGCGGGAACATGCTCATGAAGTACGCGTACCGTACGTGTTGCGACATCTTCGGTATCGATCGCAATTCCTGATTCTTTTCCAGGAAGTACCATACTCGTCTTAAGGATCGCACCAGGTAAATGCACGCGATACGCCTTCATCATACGGAAAAGCACGTCAAAAACATTCTTCATCACTTCTTCTGCACGCTCCGCAGTATGTGTACCATCGAAGAGTATCTCTGGTTCGACGATCGGAACGATGTCATTATCCTGACAGATGCGCGCGTAACGTGCGAGCACAAATGCGTTCGCATCGATACACTCTTTCGACGGAATGCCTTCACCTATAGTAATGACGCTGCGCCACTTCGCAAACTTTGCACCGTTGTTACGGTAATTCGCCATACGATCAGGAAGCGTATCGAGGCCCTTGGTCAATTTTTCATTTGGAAAACCCGAGAGGTCGATCAATCCCTCATCAACTTTTATTCCTGGCATTATTCCCGATTCTGCAGTGAAAGAACGGAATGGTCTCCCGTCATCAGTATTCTGCCAAAATGTCTCATCGTAAAAAATGACTCCCGACAATACATCTTTCGCAATAGGAGTAGTGAGCAAGATCTGCCGATATCGCCTGCGATTATCTTCCGTTTCCGCAACGCCAACCGCAGCGAAACGTTTATTTGCGCTCCCCGTCGACTCATCTGCAGCAAGAACTCCCCTACCTTGCGATACTAAATAATGTGCAATTTGTTCAAGTAATTGTGTATTCATAGGAGGAATTGTAACAAAAAAAGTAGCGCAAAGCACGGGTTGTGGATAGATGAATGGATGAAAAATCGTGAATTATGTGAATATTTCAAAGGATTCACAATATGCCGTGTTATACTATTTAACGTAATTAGTAACCAATTATCATGGAACAAGAATTTGATTTTATCGCGATAGGTGACACGGTCACTGATGCATTCATCCGCATCGCACAAGCAAGCGTTATGAGCATTGAGAACGGCGATGGTCTCGTCGATCAACAATTATGCTTTGTGAATGGCGCAAAGATCCCTTATGAATTTGTTAAAGTACTCGCAGGTGTCGGCAACGCAGCAAATGCAGCCGTCGCATCTGCACGCCTTGGACTCCGCACTGCATATGTTGCTGACGTCGGAGGAGATGAACCAGGAAAAGAGATCATTGAAACGCTCGCAAAAAATGGAGTGGATACACGATTCATTCGAACGCACGAAGGCAAGCTCTCGAACTATCATTACGTTCTCTGGCACAATGCGGAGCGCACAATACTTATCAAGCACGAAGCATATGAGTACCACCTTCCGGAAATTGGAACCCCGAAGTGGCTATACTTCAGCTCCGTCGGTGATCACTCCCTTCCCTACCACCAAGAAGTCGTTGCGTACCTTAAGGCACACAGAACGGTAAAACTCGCATTCCAACCAGGGACATTCCAGATCAAACTCGGAAAAGAAGCACTCAAAGAACTCTACGAACTTTCAGAGATATTCTTCTGTAACGTCGAAGAGGCACGCCTTATTCTTGGAACAACAGAAGCGGATCCCGCAAAACTTCCAAAGATGATGTGCGAAATGGGACCAAAGATATCCGTTATCACCGATGGACCAAAGGGTGCATACGCATATGACACATACACTGGGAAGACTTACTTCATGCCTCCTTATCCTGACCCAAAACCTCCCTACGAACGCACGGGTGCCGGAGATGCATGTGCATCAACAACAACGGTCGCACTTGCGCTCGGTAAACCTCTTGACGATGCGCTCATGTGGGGACCGATCAGCTCCATGTCTGTCGTACAATATGTCGGCGCACAAGAAGGACTGCTCACGCAAGAAGCACTTGAGAAATATCTTGCAGAAAAACCTGCAGACTATCTCCCCAAAGAGCTTCCTGCTTAGAAAATTCTCAAAAGAAGAACGGACCAACAAATAAGTTGGTCCGTTTTTAATTCCATCAAGATCGGTTATATGCGTGTGATGATAAGAACACCCACAACAAAAGCTGCGAACATGAATGTCATCAGCACTGCTGCCGCAGACATGTCCTTACTCCTTCCGATCGATTCATGATGATCTGGGTGCACACGATCGATCATTTTCTCGAATGCAGTATTGATCAACTCAACGGAAAGAATGAACATATAAGAAAACACATAAAGTACCACCTCCCACGCATGAAGTGGAAAAAGGAACCATCCAATGATGAGATAGATTGGAAGCCCGTAATTTATCTCCATGCGAAAACTCTTATCGGAGGCATACGCATGGCGGAAGCCTTGAAAGGCGAAGCGAACACTTTTCCAGATCTTTTTCATATACATCTCCTTTATGAGAGTTTCTTTAAACCTTTCCACCACGCATTCGGATCAGCTTTTCCAAGCTCCACCCAGAGACGTTTCCCGTGCTCAGTCTGAAGCAGAGCACCAGCATTTACATACCAATCTTCCGCCGCCTGAAATCCAGAAGACATGTACTCACGAGCTGATACTGCAACATCAAGCAGATCTGCGTCTTTTGCGATGAGCGACGCGGAGGAAGTACGCTCTTCCGCTTCATACCATAATTCGCGAATAGCCTCTCCTGCTTTACTAAGGGACTCTGTCATTCCTTCTACTACAGATCGTTCATCGGCGTCAACATAACGCTGGGCGATCTTATGCAGATCTCCAGTGCGACACTCGGCAATATCATGAAAAAGGGCCATAGTCGCGACATGTTCCGGATGAGAGTGCTCTTCGAGTATCGCGAGTGTATACGCGATCTGCGCGGTGCGTGCGCTATGCTCGGCAACCGATTCTGCGTTCGGCACTCCGATGATCTGCCACCCACTGCGCGGTGCATCGCGCAATTGACGCAATTCAAAAAAGAAATTCAATATATTTAACATACATACATATTATCATGCGCGCCGCATCGATATCGTTGACGAAAGTGATATTTCTTGCATAATTTACAAAGAGTTCATTGTTTATCATGGAGGTAGTCATGGGACACATTGCATCACGCTCACTCCTACTCCTTACTCTTCTGTTTACTCTCGTTGCAACCTCGCTGGAGATCAGAGCAAATAACTCTTCAGTCAAAGCAGCGCCTGAAGGCATGACTCCCGCTCAATCAATGAGCGAAGAATTTGCTTTAGCAAAAGAAGCGTTGAGCCGCGGAGATTATGGTGGTGTCACCGCACATGCAGACAATATGCGATTCATTGCGACATACACAAAGGAATCTTTACCCGCAGATCTTGAGCCACTCGAGCGCGTCTCACAATACATGCAGGTCGGAGGTATCATTGATGAAGCAGATAATGCATACCGCAAGGGCTCATATAATGAAGCGATCCTCATATTCAACCGAGCTATCGCACTCATGAAAACACTTGGCATAAAGCCACCCAAGAAAGCGCTCCTTCTTGCTCAAAGGATAAACTCTGGAATATTCCAACCACTATATATCACAGACGGGATCCCGTCACCGGCGTTGATCCGAATCTGAAAATACATCACCGACACACTATGCTGTCGGTGATTCTTTTATAACAGGAAATCTTAAAATAAAGTCAGTCCCCTTTCCCTTAATGGACTCAACTGCAATATCACCATGCATAGTCTTTACCATCTGACTGGTTATCCAAAGTCCGAGACCTGTACCGGTGATGGTTGATGTTTCTTCACTCTTTACACGATAGAATTTTTGGAATAATTTCTGCTGATCCTCTGCGGAGATACCCATTCCTGTGTCAGAAACACGAACGACAACCGACTCTTTTTCTTGTGACGTAATGACGCGCACTTCTCCGCTTGGTGTGTATTTGATCGCATTACCGACCAAATTGATCATCACCTGATGGAAGCGGTCGGGGTCAATGGAAATGAGTGGGAGCGAGATATTCTCATAAGAAAGCTTAAGTCCCTTGTCCGATGCCACGCGCATGAACGACTCTACGACCTCAGCGATATCCTTCGACACATCACGAGACTCAAAACGAAACGACATGCGCCCCTCCTGAAGTTTCGCGACGTCAAGAATGTCTCCAATGAGGTGATTGAGATGTACCGCAGCATCATCAATATGTTTTAAGTTCGTCTGACCTCCCGGAGATAATTTTTCACCATCAGCGAGCATCTCAGTATAGCCACGGATGATCGAGAGAGGTGAACGAAGCTCGTGTGCCGCCATCGAAACGAAGTCATCCTTCATGTGATCGACCTCCTTAAGCTTTTGATAGAGTGTCGCATAGTCGATGATGCGTGCTTGGCGTGCCAAAAGGACGATGATCAAAAAAATGATGAGTGCGAGCACAAGATATGCAGAGCGAATATTCTTGCGCGCGACCGCATCCGCTTCCGCCATCGAGACATCGGTAAGTACATACGCAACAGGCATTGTCGAGGAAGCATCAGTGATCGCGCGCACACTGCGCCAATATCGTACACCATCAGTAAAGAATTTTGCGGCAAATGATTCACCGGGGCGACCAGTTGCATTACTGAACAAGGCTGAAGACAGAGGGTCTGGAACAAAAGGAGTTCCAACGTCGACATCATCTTTTGAGGCAACAATAATGAATTCACTCGAAGTATTCTTCCTCATGACTTGAAGTCTGGTAACCGTTTCATTTTGTTCGACGATCGACTGGATGTGCGTACTCAAATAAGAAGCATCATCAACATGTTCTTTTGCAAACAACACAAAGACGTCCTGCAAAATGCCGATACGATTTCTCTCGAACAAGTCTTGATTCTCTCGCGCAATACGCAAGAACTGCTCGCTCGTGAAAAAGAATGCGCTCGGGATCATTACGACAAGAAAAAGAGTGTAGATGATCTGCGGATTATTTTGCGCAAAGCGGAAACCTCGAAGAAAGATATTGAATAGTGGGTTCATTATTGCATCACCTACACGATACGGTCGAGAGGAAGATTCTCTGTATCACGACGTCGTACCATAAAACCAATAATAGAGAATGCTATACCCAAAATACCTATAATGATCGCAATGAACGCGTAGAGCGACGCACCAGAGAAGAACCCTGGCTCATTATTTCCAGGAAGAAGCGCCGATGACCCAATAGACACAGCTGACGCTTCCTTCACGAATGGGAGTGGTTCTGACTTCGCAAGAATGTGGCCTCCCGAATCGGTGATCGCACTATAGATCTCGTGCGAACCATCTGAAAGCGTCTTGTCGAGAGTGTATGTCCAAGCCCCTGACTCATCGGTCTTAATGGTGACCACGATAGGTTCGGAGAAAATAAAGAGTGTAACAAAACTATTTGGAGTAGCACGACCCCTGAAAGATAATTTTGACGATGATGCTATCTCACTCTCACTGGAAGCAGTCGAAGCAATGGAAACATCTTCTACGGCAAGAAGCTCTCGCGACACAGTTCCTGAGATACGAGGACTTTCGAGTTTTACCGATTCATCATGAAGAACCACAGTAGAAGTGCCCGCAGCGTTCATACTTTTTCCACCAAGTGGATTTGTACGTGCCATGATCTCGGCGCCATCAGGGAAACCGTCTTTATCGGTGTCTTGGTCGTGCGGATCCGTGTGATAGATATTCACCTCGTCATAATCAGCAACGCCGTCCATGTCAGTATCAACAAAAATACGTGCACCGATACGCTCAACAAAGATCCGACGCTCTTCTTCTTTCACCACGGCGATCGCTTGCCTCTTTTCGTTTAGCGTTGTCACACTTGCGAGATCATTGCGGATCAAGACCTTTGTACAAGCATCTGCATTACTAAGCTCCGAACAGAAATCTTTAAGTTTTTCAGGTGTTGCAACTTCCTCAGGAATCTCCTTTGATCGTTTTTGATTATCAAGGACAACTTGGATACGCTCAGGGTCTATGTCATCAGCAAGAGACAATAGTGTTCGCGAGGAACGTTCCAATATAGTGCGTGCAAAAAGAGCACAACGCTCACCTTCTTCCGGATGACTTGCGCAATACACCTGACATTCCTCCCTGTTCACACATAAGGCTGGTGCTGTTACTCGAGAAAGGATTCCCTCTCTTGTTTCAGTATTTGTTGTAGTAGGTGCCACACCCTCTTCTTGATCGCCTTCATTTGCGTTGACAGCCTGCTTCGCTGGAGGCTGAACCAAAAGCATAACGATCGGGTCGGTCTCGACCTGATGATTGTCCAAATAGAGCACACGCGCGAACACATTATATGTACCCGCACCAATTCCCGTCACATCCCAGACAAAACTCCAAACATCAGCTTTTTCTGTAGAGAGCAGATCATCTTTCACTGCCTTCCCCAACTCTATCGCTGTCGATGAAGCGGCAAAAAGTGTTATTCTCTTTGCGGACGGAGTTACGACACGCAACTCAACCTCTCCATCACTAAAAGCATGTCCTCTGTCTGTGACGGGGGTATTTTCAACAAATACTTTTAAGGTTGGACGAGGGATCGGAGCAAGATTTGACACTGCGTCAGTTGTCGATGTTACTTGCGTAGTTACCGTACCTGAGGCAACCTGAGTCCTCTTGAGTTCGAATGAAACCCCGTTAGTGTAATACTTGCCTCCACTCGTCTCATATAATGCGATCACCTCGTAGACTCCATCCGGAATATTGAAAGAAGTAAGATCGATAGACCAAATATCTGTTCCTAAAGTACGGAAGACACCCTCTTGCTCAGTAAAAGATTTTGAAGAGAGGTCGGGATTGGTCAACTGAAATTTTACATGGAGAGCGTTTGACACCTTCACCCTCAACACGGGACTCTTTGACAACACAGTACCCGAAGGAATCTCACTTCCCGAAGACCAGACGCTCGGCAAGGTTGCCGTATCAAGCATTGGACCAACTGATACCGTCTGTTCTATTGGCGCAGGTGCTGTCGTGTCTGTTGTTGATACTAAAGGACACACATGATTATCGAGAACAAAATCCCCAGACAAAACCCCCGAGCCAACATATTTTGGATTCACGACGGCAGACCAGTGATACGACCCATTCGCAAGCGCATGATCACCGGGGAGTATCGATATACCCGAACCACCATCTCGAGAAAGATTGAATGCTCCTGCTGACAATGGATTTACAGAAAAGGACACCGAGGTCTTTGTTATTCCAAGATCACATCTCATCGTCTGACTTGGAGACACCGTAAACATTGCCTCAGAGATGACCGCAGTCGTGTCAGTTCCCACTAATGCCGCAGCCAAAAACCCACGAGAATTCATATTCAGTTCTTTTGCTGAATACCCAACAAGCAGTGCTATAACAAATATCGTGAGCACAGCAAACATGTGTACCCCGATATGAAAAGAGAAATGTTTATCCTTCTTTGGGTGCATATATTTTATTGCGTCATGACACGTTTCGCTGCTGCAACAATATCTGCAACGCTCATGCCATAATGATTGAGTAATTCGTCCGTTGTGCCCGATTGACCAAACTGATCATCAACACCAATGAACTCTTGTTTTGTCGGGCGTGTACGTGCAAGGTATTCTGCTATCTCACTCCCCATACCACCCTTACGTTGATGTTCTTCGACGGTCACGATCGCCCCCGTCTCTGCTGCAAGAGCAAGTACAGCATCTTCATCAAGAGGTTTGACGGTAGTGAGATTGAGCATCTTGACGGGCACACCCTCAGACT
>DAIUCR010000002.1:62081-71589 GCA_036846065.1 Patescibacteria group bacterium
TCAAGAGGTTTGACGGTAGTGAGATTGAGCATCTTGACGGGCACACCCTCAGACTCAAGCTGCTTCGCCGCCATGAGTGCATTGTACGCAAGTGACCCCGTTGCAATGATGCCGACCTTTGCTTGGACGCCATCTTGTGGCGCAAGAAAGAGTTGTGCTTTTCCGATTGCAAATGGAGTTTCTTCGGTCGTAATGATAGGAGTCGCCTCACGTGCAAGACGAATATAGACAGGGCCAACATATTTTGCTGCAGCGAGCGTCGCCTTCTTTGCCTCAACAGAATCACATGGAGCAATGACGGTCATGCGTGGAATCATACGCATAAGACCAATGTCTTCGATCGCTTGATGTGTACCACCGTCAGGACCAACAGAAATACCCGCATGAGAACCCACTACTTTTGCGTTCACGTCGTTATAACAAATGGTCGTACGTATCTGTTCCCAATTACGCCCCGGAGAGAACATCGCATACGACGAAAAAAACGGCACCTTCCCCATCGCCGCCATTCCCGACGCGACTGACGCCATTGATTGCTCACTGATACCCATCTCCACAAAACGCTCGGGGAATTTATTTTTAAAGAGATGCATCTGTGTCGACTCAGTAAGGTCGGCACAGAGTGCGACGACATTATGGTCTTCTTCCCCCGCCTGAAGAAGTCCTTCGCCATACCCTTTGCGGATCGGCGCTTGCTCGACGTCTTTATCAAAGATCTTTGGATTGAGAGGTGTTGGAGTCATGATTATTTGTGTTCGCTTTTGATCATACCGTGTAATGTGCGGAGTGCATTAAGTGCTTCTTCTCCTTGTTTTTCCTTTGGTACCACATCTGTTGGCCCCTTGCCTGGTGGATTACCATGCCATTCAAAGCGACGCTCGGTAAAGTCGACACCCTTTCCAGGAATTGTGTGCGCAATAATAAGTGATGGCGCAGAGAATATCGCTTTCGCTTCATTGATAGCATCATTGATGGCATCCATGTTGTGACCGTCGATCTCTTGCACGTGCCAACCGAATGATTCCCATTTTGCCTTGAGTGGCTCAAGCGGCATGATATCTTCCGTAAAACCATCGATCTGAATATTATTACGATCGACAATACCGATAACATTATGAAGTTTTTCTTTCCCACCAAGAAGAGCTGCTTCCCATATCTGACCACAGTTAAGCTCGCCATCCCCCATCAAGCAGTAATAAAAACGATTCGACTGCGGACCCCTATCCATGCGGTCAGCAAGTGCCATTCCTACGGCCTGAGAAAGTCCGGAACCAAGTGGTCCCGATGATGTCTCAAGCCCGGGTAACCACTCGCGATGTGGATGACCCTGCAGACGCGAGCCAAACTTGCGTAATGTTCTACGGGCTTCATCAACAGAGAAATATCCTGAATGCGCCATCGCCGCGTAAAGCACGGGGCAGATATGCCCATTTGAAAGAATGAGTCGATCACGATCTTCCCACCCGGGATTCTTTGGATCATGACGTAAGGCACGGAAATATAATAACGCAAAGATATCTGCCATACCAAGTGGCCCCGCAGTGTGCCCCGAGCCTGCTTCTACAAGCATCTCGACGATCGTCTGACGAATATCATTCGCCTGAAGTTCGAGTCGTTTAATATCTTCGTCGTATAAATGTTCCATGGAATAAAAAATAAAAACTATTAACTATTTTTCAAAGACTTGATCGCTGCCTTGATGTCATTACTTCCAAATATCGCCGAACCGGACACGACGCGATTTGCCCCTGCAGACCGTAGTAGTGGTATCGTCTCTCGGTTCACACTGCCATCAACGCTGATCTTAAGATTGGGAAACTTCACGCGTAGCTGATTTATCTGTTCCAACACACGTTCGTCAAACTCCTGCCCCTGATATCCGATCTTTGTAATACCCATACACTGAACAAAATCGAGAAGCGGAACATATGGAAGGATCGCATCAAGTGAAGTATCAGGATTAAGCGCCAAGCCAACCTCTACGACCTTTTCTCCCCCAATATCGCGTGCACCCTCTTTCCAAATATCATGACCCCAAAATGCATCGCTATCTTTTATGGACTCAATGTGAAATATCAAACGACTTGCGCCGAGCGGCAGCCATTCATCGATATGTTTCTCGGGTTCACTTATCATGAGATCGATCTCGTAATCAAGGTCATCCCAAAAAGGCAATCCCTCATCCTGATTCGTGAGCGCAAGAAAATACTCGTCACGCTTTACACCACCCGTAGTATACGGCCAGCTTTTTGACTTCACAAAAACTCCATCCATGATGTCTACTTGCGCAAGAGGAACATGCCCCCTGACACGTGTCGCCTTTTCAATCAGGTCCTCCTGTGAATCAGGCATTATCGCCGGAATGATCTCTATCATCCATAAAGTTTACCACGGACAATGTTTTCGCGGTAGAACATTTTCCCACATACTAAAGCCATGTATGACCGATCATCGGTATGGCCATATCTGCTCGATCTTTTTTAAGCGACGCACATGACGCTCATCTTCTGAAAATTGCGTCTCAAGCCAAAGTTTTACCGCAGCCTTCGCCTCATCAGGTGACATGAATCTTGCGCCAAGCGAGAGAATATTTGCACTATTGTGCTCACGTGACAATCTTACAATATCAAGGTTTCCTCCATAGTAGACCGCACAGCGTACTTTTGGGAAACGATTGGCGACGATAGCTTCACCCTGCCCCGAACCACCAACAATGATGCCGCGCGAACCGAATGGATCATGTGAAACCTCCTGTGCAGCAAGCTGGATAAAATCAGGATAGTCGTCATTTGGATCATTCTGATGAGCACCCATGTCCGCAACTGTGTATCCAAGGTCTTTTTCAAGATATGACGCAAGAGTCTCTTTTAGTTCATATCCAGCATGATCTGTCGCAATGTAGATTTTCATTATTTTCTATTTTACCCTTAAACCACAAGATTTCAAAAGGAAGTTTTCTTTTTCACGTTATTTCTCAGCATAAAGCAATAATCACCCTTTCGGGCAATTATTACCAAACAATGAAAGAAGGGAGCCTACACGTACTTCGCAACCTCGGCGACGTGCATGACGAGCGTATTGGTATACCCCATCTCATTGTCATACCAACTCATCACTTTTACGAGATTACCGTCAACGACACGAGTGAGGTCGAGATCGGCGATCGCACCATGAAGATTTCCAATGATATCCGATGAAACGAGTGGTTCTTCGGTGACCGTGAAGACTCCCGCCCAACGTGGATCCTTTGATGCATCACGCAAGATCTGATTTACTTCTTCGACGCTCGTATTACGCTTTGCAATGAATGTAATGTCTGCGATCGAACCCGCAATAACGGGGACGCGCATTGAGATACCATCAAACTTCCCCTTGATATCATCGATCACTTCTCCTACGGCTACTGCTGCACCTGTTGATGCAGGTACCATATTCTGTGATGCTGCGCGTCCACCGCGAAGATCTTTTCCACCAGGACTATCAACGACACGCTGTGTACCCGTCATCGCATGTGTGGTATTTAAGAGTGCCTTCTCGATACCGATCGTCTCGTTTAATATCTGAATGATTGGACCTGATGCATTCGTTGTACATGATGCATTCGATGATATCTGGCAGGTCGCGAGTTTGTCGTGATTGATACCCATGAGCACCATTGCCGCACTTACACCATCGGTAGGTGTTCCCTTTGCAGGCCCCGTAATGACCACACGCTTCGCTCCGGCAGTAAGATGCACTTGTGCCTTTTCGTAATCGGTGAAAAATCCGGTTGATTCAACAACGATATCAATATTGTATTTCCCCCAAGGAAGCTGTGTTGCATCTTTTTCTTGGACCAAAATGACTTTATGCCCATTGTCGATGAATCCCGCCTCGCTTTCTCCCTCCGCGGAAGCAACGGTGATATCGAAATCCGCTTTTCCATTTGCTGTATCGTACTTCAAGAGGTACGCCATGTTTGCGGGATCACCAAGATCATTCACTGCAACGATCTCAAACTCTGGTCTTGTGCGTGCGAGCTTGTAGAATGCGCGACCAATGCGTCCAAATCCGTTAATTGCGATGCGTACTTTTTTATCCATAATATTCTTTTTAAATTGATTTATTGAATTATATTGCCTTTTGGCCTTTTTGTCCCTCGTAAAGCAATGTGGACAACATTAGATTAAACCAACAAGTCTTCTCCCACCACGCCGCGCTTCAGATGAAGATCTCCCGTGCGGAACACCTCCACGTAAGACCCATCGGGCTGTTTTTGGTCTATGGTGACGTAATAGATCCCCGGAGACACAAGAAAATAGAAACGTCCGAACTCATCAGCGACAGTCTTTTTTACTACCGTATTCAAACCCGAGAGCCATACACGCACAAGAGCAAATGGTATTGGCCTTCCTGTTGTTTTACTGATAATGCGCGTCACTTTATGAGTCGCCTTCCAGAAGACTTGGAATCCAATGATGCCGATGTACACACCCATCACGAGTCCATTCACAAGAGTAGGACTAAGCACGAAAGAAAAGGCAGAGAAAACAAGACCGACATAAAAAATGATGTTAAATATCCATAGACGAATATTCTGACTCTTTGAATAGATCTGAAATACCTGATCTTGCTTCTTTGCAAATTCGTTCCAATCAAATTCGATAGGATCGAGAGGGATATTGTAGTGCACTACCCCACCCTCGCGCACACGGAAGGAATCCCCGAAGTAGAGATTCTCGTAGAACTCATCACGAATACGACCCTTAAGTTTTTCTGATGGGAATTTATAGTGTGTCTTATTTGCTTCAATGATATATTCGCCAGGTGTGAGCAAAAATCCATAACGCCCATCGAGGTCAGTGATCGCTTCTCCTTTTGATTTTGTAGTTTCTTTGATCTTCGCAATCACATATGCCGGATCAAGTGGGCGCTTCGTCACTGAGTCATACACCACACCCCATGGCTCACTACGCTTCTTGCGGAATAATCCCGTAAGAAGACCAATAAGTTTAAGGAACAATAGATAGAGGTCGTAGACCGAGGTCACGTTCGTAGCAAGGAGTACAGCTTGAGATGCACCGACAGCGACACCGATCGGGGTTGCAACAGGCGCAACAGTGTTTACTGGTGTTTCGATGATATCAAGTGTGTCAGTAATCATTTGAGCGACCTGCGCAGCGGGTCCTTCAGAGATCTTTGCTCTCATGCGTGAATCAAAGACACCCGAGATCTTCATCAATCCCTGCTTCTCATGATCAAGAATATCCACAACGAACGCATACATACCCTCCCCATTAAACGCCGGAACAACACCCTGAAATACGGTCTTTTCTTTGTTCACGCTCAAGAGATACGACGACTGTCTATTGCCATTATTGGGATCAACCACTGTGATGCTGATCGTTTTTAATACATCAGGAAGCTTGTCGTAAGAAATACTTACAATGATATTCTGCTCACCGTCAGTACGCATCACACCATTTCGCGGAACAAGACGAGCTCCCCCGGACTGCGTGAATATAAAATCACCCAGAGTGAGCGAAAGGAATCCCGCACTCGGTGTTCCCGTGATCGGAAAATCAACGAATGGCCCCGAGGAAGTGCTTGTTATCGGTGGAAATATCACCGTTGTCGTCGCAGTACCAGTATCTGGAGGAGTTGGGGTTACTGGAGTAGTGGGACTTGATGGCGAAGATGGATCAGTCGGAGTACTTCCCCCAGGAGTTGGAGTAATGGGTGGAGGAGTTGGATCTGCGGGGGGAATCGGAGGTGGAGTAACGAGAGTAGTCGCGGAAGCAATGGATCCAGAAGAATAATTAAGTGATGCATCCCGAGCGAATGCGGTGTAGTAATAAGTTGTTCCCTCACTGAGACCACTGTCGATAGCAGATCCTGCTACACCATCGTAAACCATGATCCCATCCGTCGAAGAAGAAGGATATCCCGATGTTTTCCTCATAACACGTACCGCCTGAAAATCTGCATCAGAAGGGTTCGTCCAAGAAAGTGCGATTGAAGTATATGAAGGTGTCGCAGCAAGCATACTTGGGTTCGCGGGAGGAGTCGTATCGGGAGGCGGTGGAAGACTTGTTGTCGTAAAAGTCCCCGTATATGGAGTCGCCTGATTATTTGAAATATCATGAGCGGCAATACTAAAATAATATACCGTATCTGAAAGGAGTCCCGAGATAGCGAGTGAGTGAGAAAGTGAATACCCAAGCTCCCCCGCAGTACCATCGCTATATGCTGTTGTCGTGCCCCAAGATATCGTCGCAAGCGCGCTTGCACTTGTATTGAACGCAACAAGTGCTGAGGTTGCCGAAGTGGTTACAAGTACCCCAGAGATGACCACCGGAGTAGCATTTCCCGTCGAGAACGACCACGTTCCACTACCAGAGATGCCCACGAATTGATTACTGGATTGATCGACGAACGTACCACTCGCGATCTCAATATAATATTGCGTATTCGATAAGAATGGTGAAGCTGGTGTGATAGTCACGACATTACCAATGATCGCGATCTGCGCACTTGCAGTGGGTATGCTTTCAACGATACTCGAGTCAAGATATTTTCTTATCGTCACTCCACCTGAGGTACCTTTACTAATGAGCTCACTCATCGACACCTGGAGAGTTGTTGTTGTCGCAACACCCGTTGCACCATTTGATGGCGAAAGTGAAGAGATTGAAGGCGGCACTGAATCTGGAGGAGGACCACCACCGCCACTCGGAGCAAGTGTGGTTGCAGATGCAGCCGCAGATAATCCCGAATAATTATTCGAAGTATCGAACGCCTCAACGTTATAGGTGTACAAAGTCGACGCCGCAAGCCCCGTGTCGGAATACGTGAGACCTGTTGTTGTTGCGATGGGTGAGGAATTTCGATAGACAACATATCCACCCACCGCGATATTGTCCGTTGATATATTCCACGAGAGATCTATCTGTGAACTTGATATCGCAGTCGCAGAAAGACCCGCAGGAATAGATGGAGGAGTTGCGTCTGCGGTCACCGTAACACCGACAGTAAATTGATTCCCAGCAGCAAAAGCAGTCGAGAGAGCGTTCCATGCACCCATAAGTACAGCTAACGAAACAATAACGGATGATGTGAGAACTTTTCTTGTCATATTAAAGCGCGAGCACTGTCAATGTTGTTGTTGCCGTATAGAGACCTGCGGGTTGAATATTTGATGCTCCAGATTCCGCGCGAAACCTTATTGTTGTCGCAGTCCCCGAGGGATGATTTGTGGTCGTACGAGTCGAGACGGTGCTAAGGGAGGTAAGGAGTGGATCCCAACATGCGCTTCCTGTATCCAATGCTCCCGTATTACAAGACACTCCATCGTCTTTATATCTCTGTGTAATATCCGTACCCTCTGGAGTAAAACCAAAACGCGTAGCTGCCGCAGGAGTAGTAAAAGCAAGATCAGGATCTGCGCCAGTAAGCACATAATTCGCGAAAGTGTTCGCACCAGAAGCAAGTGCGGGACTTGTTGAGGCGCGAATGTTCATCGTGTATCCAGCTTCATTATCCGTCGTGACGGTCCACACGGCAGAACCATTCGCGACACCGCCGCCGACGGATGGAATATTCGGTGCGAGCGAGATGTTTCCTGGGGCAGTAATAGCAAGATACGATTCATGCATTTGTTGGTATCCTGCCTTTATGACATACGTGGCGCTCGATGACGTTCCCGTGCCCCCCTCTCCAAGTGTATCCTCTGCGCGATACGAAGGTGAGGAAGAAAAATTTCCACCAACATTTACGCTATCTGATTGGATACGATAATTCGTACTCGAAGCAACATACGCAGATGCAACAGGAATACTAATGACGAGTGAAGCAAGTAGAGTGAGCGCAAGCGGAAGATATGTGTGAAAGTTATTTTTCATATACTAAAAAGCGCGATTCCTTGATATTCGCAACGATCGTCGAACAAAGAGCGCAAGGATGATAAAGATAGCAACAGAAAAGATCACGTCTTTCGCGGTCGGCAAGATAAAGAAAGAAACCTCCTCCTCATCGACAATATCCGCGTAACCACGATTGAGTTCAATGTGCGCACGGTAATGACCAACAGAAAGTGTGTCCGTCATAACAACCTCACGCATTCGCGTTGCGCCAGGAAGCACCACCCATGGGTCGATCAATACAGCATGCTCATCCCCCAAAAACGGAATAAGTGTTATTCGTCCGTAGGGATTAAGGTGAACATCTCCAGTATTCTCATATGCGACCTGAAACTTGAGGGGGTCTTCTTTGGAAGGGACTCGAGCTGAGCGTGCATCATTGAAAAGCCCAAATCGAACAAGCTTTCCCTCTTCTTTTGTTTCACCGGAGATGCGCACAAAGAACATCGTTGCAATACGACTCTCGATGGCGATATTCGCAGACTGCACCACATCAGGAGTCATTATCGGACGAAAAGTAAACACGACAGAGCCATATCGACCACCAGCAGTGACATCTCGAGGAATTGTGACCGATACCGGCACGCGCACTTCTTTTCCAGAAAGTAGATCAAATGAATACTTTGGAACACTGAAAAGATCGCGAAGGGTGTACTCGCCACCATTCTTTCCTAAGAGCTTCACCGGCTCATCGGTCGGTGACGCCTGCTTACTCGGTGCAACATCCTCAAATGAGACATCAATACGAAGCGGGAGGGCGGTATTATTTGAAAGCGTCAATACTGTTTCCTCACTCTCACCTGGAGCAAGGACGATCTCTGCCTTTGCGGGTTTGATAACGAATGAACCACTCGGAACATTCGCCGTTTGAGCAAAAGAAAAAAGAGGGGCACTAAAGAATCCGACAAGTGCCCATAGAAAGAAAAACCGTCGCACGAAAGGTATGCGCATATTCATAGTTCTTATTATAAAGGGTATTCGCAGAGAGGGCGAGTCTTTAACTCACCCCAAGACATGGCCTATCTGGAATGGGTTTTTACTTATTCCAAATTGACCGAAGTTGTCGCGATCGGAGTGATCGCGTATTCATAGGAAGCACCAGTCCCCGTCTTAAACACTGGTCGCACAATAACAGAATTTTGTTTACTTCCAAGATCGACAATCACTTCATCGGAAAAAGGGAGTTCAAGCTCACTTGGCTGTTTAGGGGCGGGAGAAGTAGCTTCTGGCACATCTTTTGTAAGTGCAGCACCAACACCAGCAATATATGAAGTGCTACCAATATCACCGAGCTTCTTTCCGAGTTCCGGATAGGTAGAATTCAGAAGCAAGACTGATGAACCAATAAGTACCGCAGCAAAAGCAAGATTCAGTCCAACATTCTTGATCAGTGAATGTTCCTCTTCCACGATAAGATGGTGTTCTTCCATCTTCATTGGTAGATTGTTTTGCTGTACCACAGGAAGTGCGGGCATGACACGAAGAGACGGAACAGAACCTTCCTTGCGTATGATTGCGGAAGGAACTACGGGTATTGGTTTTTCTGTGACGCTTGTCGACGGAAGAGTGGGAAGCTCGTTATATATTGCACCGGGTTTCTTTGGAATAAG
>DAIUCR010000003.1:0-7760 GCA_036846065.1 Patescibacteria group bacterium
ATCTCAAAAATGGAATGTTGATAGAAGATTTCGCCTTGTCGGGATGCCGGGATTCGAACCCGGAGTCTCACGAACCCGAATCGTAAATGTTACCGTTACACCACATCCCGTGGGTATAAAAATGATACTTCAAACCAAAGTTATATCAAGCCCTCGAATGAACCCACGTAACTACTTAGAAACATCGGTATGACGAAGGCAAGAGCCACGAGGGGCAGAACAAACATAACGACGGTCGCCCACATTGTCCAAAGAAAATATTTTCGAGTTTTCTCAACTGAAACATAGATGGCATTGATCTTTTTCTCGAGTTCAACAAAGCGCTGAGTAAATTCTTGTTCCATAATAATATTCAATTATTCCTCGTCACTTAATTTCTTCTTCACCTCCTCAAATTCATTTTCCAATTCTTTCAAGCGCTCACGACTTGCTTTGATAAGGTCAGCGCCCTCCTTCACTTTTTCAAGCCCTTTTTCAACATCAACTTCCTCCTGTGACTCAAACCACTCCGTTATAGTGCGAAGTTTCTTCATTGTTTCCGTGAGATTCACTCCCTCATTTCCTTTTGTCATAAATTTATTTGGTTTTCTTGATATCGGTAATTTCAGCTTCCAGTGTACCATCGGAAAGACGCGCCTCAAAACGCTCTCCCACTCGAGCGGAATTCACTGAACGTAGCAGCCCTTCCTTTGTATGCAAGATGCTATAACCCAATTTTAACTGACGAAATGGATCATAAATTTCGATCTGTGTGGCAACCTTTCGCAAGGATTCGGTCATTGCCGCGAGTGCATGCCCATACTGAAGAGCAAATGTTCGCAAGGATTCAGTTATCATAAGTTTTTGCATATGAATAGCACGACCAAGTATATCGACATTATTTCGTAGCTCTTGCTCTTTTACCCCGAAAAGTGCGAGGAGTTCTCCGAAATAGCGTGCGAGTCTTTCATGAGAAGAAGAAAGCGTTCGGTCGATCTCCCAGAGTTGCTCATTCAATCGACCAAGTAATGTTGTAGCGGAAAGCGTCACCATGGTCTTTGCATCACCCCATGAACGATTAAGCAGTATCGTCGTGGCAGTTGGGGTTGATGGTGCGAGATCTGCAGCAAGCTGCGCAAGTGGCACATCTTTGTCGTGCCCGATAGCACACACGACGGGATGTGGAAATTCGGCGATAGCACGGACAACAAGCTCGTGATTGAACGCCTGTAGGCTCTCAAGACTTCCACCACCGCGAATGATGACCAGCGTATCAATATTTTGTGTGGAAAAATACTTGATTGCCGAAAGAATATCTTTTACTGCTGCCGCACCTTCGACTCGTGAATCCATGAATTGCACTTTGTATCCGAATTTTCCAAGATTATTAAGAAAATCATGAATGACCGCACCGGTCTTTGAGGTGATGAGTCCTATTTTCTCAGGATACGGGACGAGCTCGCGTTTTTTTTCTTCCGCAAACACACCTTCCGCGTCAAGTTTTTTCTTCAGTGCATCATAGGCCTTTTTCAAAGCACCTTCACCAACAAGCTCAATGGTGTGAGCACGAAAATTGAGTCGCCCTGAGGGTTTGTATATTTCACTTCTTCCTTCGGCGATGATCTCCATACCTTCTGCCATCTCGACACCCGAAAGATGATAATCCGAGAGCCACATGAACACCGGAAGAGTGCTTTCATCGTCACGATCTTTGATGCTGAAATACAACGCACTTCCCTGCATCTTAAAGGACGTCACTTCGCCTCGCACGCGCGCATGAAGACGATAAAGTTCACGATTTACCACATCAAGATATGTACTGACGGAAAAGACCGTCTCTTCTTGCTTTGCGACCTTCTCGGGTGCAAGCACTTTTCCGATCGACGTGAGCTCCGACTCTTCTTCCGTTGTTATCTTTGGTGCGGCAAGTGTGGGAATGTGCTCATCAATAATAGTGAGTATCGCCTTTCCATACTCGCGATACTTTGCGTCTTTGATGCCTTTGATCGCAGTAAGTTCTTCTTTTGTACGCGGCAGTGTTTTGACGATCTCATCGAGTGCACTATTTGGCAGCACGCGAAAAAGTTCGACCGCACGTTTTGCCGCCTCATGGTCTCTCCACGCATAAAGTGTTTGTCGTAAATTCGCCATATTATATTTTTCCACCAATGAGATCCTCTTCGAACTGAAGAACTCCCTTAATATCTTTCGAGTATTCCTCGCAATCAGGGAAATCAAGCGAGGTGATCTTCTTGTAGACCGCAGCGATGAGTTTTTTTGTTCGTTCCACTTCTTCAGTACTCGGAACATACGGAAGCGTCATCGGCTCATCATGATCAATGATACTTTCCACAAACTCAAGTGCGATAGAATTCACGGGTAATTTAAAACGCGCTCCATTTTCGAGAAGAATTTTATAGTAGATAAGTTGTTGCTTATAACGATGCAACTTAAGTTTATCGTTATCGCTCTGCTTTGGCGCATCCCAATCTTCATACTCAAGTCCTGTTTTAAAATCAACAACATGATATTCGTCTTTTATTGTGCGTAAAAGATCGATCTTACCCGTCAGCACCGCATTGTCGATCACGACTCCTTCATTCTTAAAATCTACCTGAACCTGATCTGTTTGAGTGAAGAATCCTTCACGCTTCTCATGATACGCAGTAAGAACATCAATGCCGCGCTTTTCTTGTTTTTTAAATTCTTGAGGAGCGAGTCGACCCTTGGAAAGTTCACGAGTGAATATTCCAATAATATGGTCGATCGGAGGCATTTCTCCTGCGTTATATTTTGGATACATCACAAATTCAGAGAGCGCTTTATCCACCGCAGAGCCAAAGACTCCTGGGACATTTTTGGGCTGAGGAAAATTAAGGAGATTTTGCTCAATGAAATAGAGTGGTCCACCCTCGGCAACACTGAGAAAATTGTTCATGTGCGTGACCGACATACGATAATCTCGAACAAGCCGCTTCAGTATTGCCCATTCGTCTTCTTTGTACGGTGCAGCGACAATAGCAAGCGCATTCTCGTGCGCACGAATATCGATCTCTTCTTCTTTCTCTTCATCACTTGAGCCAGTCTTCTCTTCCGAGATATACCGCACAAGAGGCTTGTGCCCAGAAATATAAAGCGAATGTTTTGCACGAGTAACGGCAACATAAAGAAGACGGATAAAGTCATCCTCAGTATCACCGGCGGGGGTGAGTATCGGAACAAGCGGTGACGGAATGGGTGCCTTATTCGTTCGTCCGCCCTTTGTCCAAAGATTATCATGTGCCGAAATAATGAATACAGTTCCGAATTCAAGCCCCTTGGCGGCGTGTGCAGTCATGATCTGTACAGCATGCTCTGTCTTCATGAATGGTGACTCGGAGACAAGCGTAATATCATGCTCGCGATGCACTCTCACGAACGGCTCAACATCACGAAGGAATAGAAGCTCACCCTCGCGCCACTCACGCAAACTCTCAATGAAGGTCTTGAGTGATGCGAGGAACTGCACATAAGTTGCAGGGTGCTCTTTCATTAACTGCTTTCCAAAGTAGTACTCCTTAAACCCTGATGTGCGCATGAGTGTATCAAGTATCTGCTCAAGAGGAGTTGTTTCAGCGAGAGCAGAAAGCTCGACAAGAAGGGCGTACATTTTTTTGACCGCAGGGTCGTCATGCTTACTGATCACCTCCGCCCACGAATGATGTTCTTCTTTTGCTTTTACTGCGATATCAAAAATAACTTCTCGAGGAATGTTAAAATACCGATACGAAAGTATTGCCGGCAACAGATAATCCTTGCGTTCTTCCGCGCCGACCAATGAAGCAATGTATTCACAGATGGTAACGATCTCCTTGATGTGTGGTTCATCGAACACGTTAGCCTTTTTGATGTACTCATAAGGTATCTCGAGTTGATCGAGATACGGAAGAAGGGTTTTCAGCTCACGATGATTTCGCGCAAGGATCGCGACCTCTTCTGCGGGCGCCCCTTTATCGAGTAGCGTACGAATGGTCTTTGCAGCACGAGCATATTCCTCGATGTCCGAGTTATACACTGCAACCTCGATATCACCCTTCACAACCTCACCATTTCCTTGCGCCAAGACCTTAGAGATATTTTTGTAACGATTTTCAAGCCGATTCACTCCCTGTGTGACCACATTACGTGCAAAATCAAGGATCTGTTTATGTGAGCGATAGTTCGTATCGAGTACGATCGTCACGACGTCACGATATGTCTTATCTCTGAACTCGACAATGTTTGAGATCTCCGCACCTTGGAATTTATAAATAGCTTGATCATCATCTCCGACCACCATCACATTTGGCCTTCCTTCATGAATATAGCTTCCAGTGATCTGGCGAACGAGATTCATTTGCGCTTCATTGGTATCCTGAAATTCATCGATAAGAATGTAGTGATATTGCTCTTCAAGCTCATTTCTTAGGATTGTATTATCACGGAGTGCGTGCGCAACCTCAATGATCATGTCATCGTAGTCATATAAACCTTGTTCATTCAGCTTCTCCGTATAGAGCTTGTATATCTCCCCCACGGCGCGGACCTTTTCTTGATTATACGAATCCTTCAATATCATCGCTTCGTCGCCAGTAACAGTATATTTCTTTTTCCAGGCCGACACAGGCTCCATCTTTTCCTCATTTCGCGCATCTTCGATCGCAGCTCCAAGTGTTTTTGTAAGAAAGATCCCCGTTGTCGTACCCAACTTCGATAGTGCATCATGTATCGGAAGTAGTTCATCAAGTTTCTTAATACTTGCTCTGCCTTCTGGCCATGAGGATAAGATTGCGTTTATATCTTCATATTCCCCTTCAAAAGAATTGAGTAATGCAAGATATTCATCAGGCTTAAATCCGCCTTTCTTGATCTGATTGATACGATCAAGCGTACTCTTGAGATACACATATCCCTCGGCGGGATGAGAACTTGCAAGCGGATGCCCGTGTGGAAGTGCACGAAAGATGGACTCGATAATATTTGCACGATCAAGATCACTTGCTTGAGTAAAAGTTGCCGCATTATAGAAATATTCAGGATATCGACTGATGATGGAATTACAGAACGCATGAAATGTGTAAATACCAACGCGATATGCATCTTGGCCGATGATCTTGTGTAGTCGTTCGCGCATATTGAGCGCGCCATTCTCCGTAAAAGTAAGACAGAGGATATTATGAGGGGCAATATTTTTTTTGATCAGAATATTCGCAACACGAAGAGCGAGGAGTTGCGTCTTCCCTGTCCCAGGACCAGCAATGACCATAACGGGACCATCGATCGTATCAACTGCCTTCTTTTGCTCGGAATTAAGGGACTGATACGCTTTTTCGAATTGTGGGGTGGCTAACATGAAAAGAATTATAACATGCACACAGACGGGTGGGATAATAAAACAAAAACCACCTTATCCAGCAACGTGGAAAAGGTGGTTAGTCGTAAGCAACGAATCTCAGTGCCCCCTCAAGAGAGCACCCACGCTCAAGTGCGCGAGCGACAAGACGTAACGTCCAATAAATATCCACACTCACTGCAATGTCCTCAACGAGTGGCGAAGCTTGAGTATTAGAATCAAATTCAAATAATAATCTGCGAAGTGCACCAACTTCATCAGCTCCATCCGCAAAAAGTTCTCGATGGCACGACACGGACTTTCTCGTACGAAGTCGTACCCCAGGAAACCATTCTCCACGAGCAAGGACACGCAATCGCGCAAGTGCGATCGCCATCATGAACCAAATTTCTTTGATATCCTTATCTCCAACACCAGAGAGTGCGTCTCGCTTCAGAAGATAATGAAGTCGCTCTGATACATTTACTCCCCAGATGATGTAATACTCCTGTTTTACTGGAAACATCAAGACCGAAGGAGAATAGATGATCGGTATTTTCGTGGTAAAAGTAACAAGCTTTGCGATGTGCGATCCGGGCATTTCTGGGCCGGGAAATCTATCAAGGAGAATGATCTCGCAATAAGGTTTTCCGATCGAGTGAAATATGCGCTCGTCGATATCCTTTATTGCGCTCGCGAAGTCTGCGAGATACATTCGAAGATTCGGAATATCAACGTTCATAATATGCACTCCTTCACAATGTGCTTCCTTATTCATTATTCCCGAGAGCGGGAGGGTGTCAATATTACAACCTATCTCTCGACAAAAATACGATAGCAAGTAGACTCACAAAAGAACGCACAACAAAGGAGGATGCACGTATGACCGCCAATGTCATAGAGATCCGTAACACGATATTCGTGAATGACCGACAATACGCCCCCACAGACTGGGAAAAGGCCTTCATTGAATTTCAAGAGATCGTTGAGATAGCAAAACACTGCACGCAACGGCTTCGTATCGGAATGATCAATATCGACTACCATCCCAACAAACATTTATTTGTTGCATACGGGACACCCTCGCAGACAATAGCTGAAGTAATTCCACTCCGGCGAATGTCTCAGATCCAAAGTGCTACGCCGGACAAATATAGTGTTGCGTTCGGGCTTCTATATTTTGCAGAAGAAAAAACAAAAAAGGTTTGGCGTGTTAACCTTCGAGGTTTTACGCTCATCTTCTTGCGTGATGAAGCAAATAAATTACAGCTCATTGTTTCGGGAACGATGCCAAAAACATCACCACTCGCACACGAAGACTGCTCATAAAAGAGCAGTCTTTTTTATTGGTGGACCATAGCGGACTCGAACCGCTCACCTCATCCATGCCATGGATGCGCTCTACCAGATGAGCTAATGGCCCAATGCTGATGCATTATACAAAAAACTAACACATAAGGAAGTATGTTTATAAGCTTTCCACTTCTGATACTTCTTTTTCTAAGACAATATCATCGGCACCAAAAAGAAACTTTGTACGAAATTTCTTTCCCTCAAGGAAAAGTGGTAACCAGTACTGATCATCGGGCCACATTATTCCGTAAGGAATATCAGCAAAGGCAAACCACTTCGGCTTCATCTCTTCCGTTTCAACTGGTACACCCGAGAATGTGTCAACACGAAAGACATGCACCTCAAGGATCTCACCACGCTTTGCATCGAATTCGAACTCATGAATACCAACTTTTTCCATCGCAAGAACATTCACTCCGCACTCTTCATTCATTTCGCGTCGTGCCGCATCTTCGATCGTTTCACCCGCTTCGATCTTTCCACCGAAACCATTCCACCGCCCAACACCGAAACCGCGCTTCTTCATCCCCAGAAGCACCTTCCCATTCTGAACAGCAAGACATAGTGTTAAAAGTTTTTTCATGAAGTATTGAAATGAGTGTATCACGAATCACTAAATTTTTAATATTACAAATGGACCGTCCATCTATCATCATGTCACTATATTAAATCATTGTGGTCAGGAGTCACTAAGCAAATGCGGAGCAAAGCTCCTTATTTACTAAGTGCACCACAAGAGTACTTCCTGTGTTTCTAATTCGCTTCACTCATAAGAAAACAATGTCGCTCACGACCCTAGCTCGTCTGTTTCGTAGAACCGAAACATGACTCCGCTTTCCACAAGCTAAAAATATCAAGCAGTTGATATTTTTTTAACGCTTGTGGACCCGAGCGGACTTTCCACCTACCGTGGCGGGTGATATTCGATCTCGTGGACTCGATAACGAATATCCTTTCAAGTCCACTACGGAGCAAAGCAGTTTGCTCCTCGGTCCACAAATAAAATTCCTGTGGACTTTTATTTGTGGACCCGAGCGGACTTGAACCGCTTACCTCGTCAATGCGAATGACGCGCTCT
>DAIUCR010000003.1:7860-14163 GCA_036846065.1 Patescibacteria group bacterium
TGTGGACCCGAGCGGACTTGAACCGCTTACCTCGTCAATGCGAATGACGCGCTCTACCAGGTGAGCTACGGGCCCAATATGTCATATGTATACTAACGAAACCGAAAGGCAGACGCAAATGAAAAATTCTTGTTTTATATGGGTAAAACAAGAAAAACTTGACACAAATCACAAAACGGCGTATCTTACTCCTCTTAGTTCTTTTACAGCAAGTGTTTCCCTCTTTCAAGGAGAAAGGCAATGGAAAGCAAAGGAAAAAGGCGCGACCGGAAGATAGGTTTCTGGTTGAGTGGCATTCTCGTCTGGTTATTACTTATGGCCTACGCTCCCCTCATGGAAAAGATCTACAAGGATCTTTCTTCAAAAAACACGAGTGGGCAAGTCGTGAGCGGACTCATTCGAGATGCATCCGCGGCAACAAAGCAAGGCACCGAGGCAAGATCAGAAAAAACACAAGTGTGTATGTACACCGTCAAAAGTGGTGACACACTCACGAATATCGCACGGCGCGCAAATGATACTATCGATGGCATTGCGGAACGCAACAACATCGAGAACATCGATATCATTCGTATCGGTCAGGTGATCGCACTTCAAATGGATAGCGCTCCTTCTTCCGACATGGCTATGTCAAAAGCTTCTTCAGAGAAGTTCATTGGCCACGCCGGAGCTTCTCAGAAAAAGCCTTTAACAAAAACTCTCGAAAAACGGAAGCAGAACGCATCTCGCACACACAACAAGAAACATGTTGATCATGTTGCAGACTCGACACACGCAAACTGTGCACTCGTCGGAACACGTATCCGAAATAAGGCGGATCGTCTTATTGCACGAGCAGAATGCATTCGGACCCATTATGGCGATATTATCAAAGACGCAGTAGCGTCGGAGGGAAATCTATTTTCTCCACTTGAGATCCTTGCCATCATGATCCAAGAGTCGCAGGGTAACCCGCGCGCAGTATCAAAAGCGGATGTCCCATGTCTCGGATTGATGCAGTTACAGCCTCCGACGGCAAAGCAGTATGGTGTGCGCAAGATCTTCGATCCGCGCGAGAATATTTTTGGTGGTGTTCGTGTATTTACGGACTATGTGCATCGCTATGGTGGCGGGAATAAATCCTACGGCCTTGCGGCATACAACATGGGCCCTACGGGCCTACGTAAATCTGGCCTTGCGCCGGAACAAGTCACGTATGTGCATGAAGTAAAAGCGATACTCTATACACTCGAGTCGCGCCAATTCACGCTGTGAGCTAATGCTCACCCGAAACCCACAAAAAGCTCCATGAATTTCCGTGACAATCCGATTGTCACGAAGGGTTACTTGCAGGCCAAATGCAAGAATAAGTTCTTTTTTTCAAAAAAACAAATCCCCCGATCATCTGATCAAGGGGATTTTTTGTATCCAGAAATAAGATATTTGGTATAACTATCTTATCCCACTCTTCACCGCATTCTGAATAAGCTCTGGAGAGAATCCTTGAGGCACTATCCCTGTACGAGCGTATTCATAGAGCGCAAGCTTGAATATTGCATTAAGGGATGAGGAGATTATTGTAAGTGACAAAAGATAGATAATGACAAGTGCGATAGCGACAACGGTCATAAAGAGACCTTGGACGATGATCACAAAAGTAAGACCAACAAAGATTCCCAACACCATGAGTATGCCAAAAAGTAGTCCGACTCCGAGATTGATGATAATGGTTTCACCCCATGTCTTACGAATCATTGCGGCGGAGTCCCTAAATGAATCTTTAATGGAAGTCTGACCAATGACGAGCGATGGAAGACTAAAATATGTCAGAATATCCCACGCAGCACCCAAAAGAGCGGAGACGATCTTCCCGACAACCTTTGATCTATTCGCAATAAACTGAAGGACAATACCGACAGTCGCAGAGATGAGTGACCATAAAAAGATCTTGTTGATATTTTGCATTGCACCATTTATACCGTCACTGAAATTCAAGTCACGACCAGTAAAGCGCGCATGAACAATAATATACATGCCCGCTTGGAAGAAACTCGCAACAAAAAACGCGGCAAGATAGTAAGCAAAAAGAATTACATAGGAAGCTACTCCTTGGCCTTGTTCCGGATCGACCTCTTTCAATTGCTCCATGCTTCCACCAAGGACGACGAAAAAGAAAACGGTGGCCATGACAATAAATACCAGAATAGAGGCAATTGCCGAAATGATTGGAAATAACATAATTTCCTTGTCCTGTTTTAAAACAGCCCATGATTCTCGTGCGATCATTTTGCTTGCTTTCCACTTCCCTATTGTGAGTGGAGTGATGTGCGTCGGTGCTGGTGTGGAAACTTGGATGGTTTCTTGTGGTGGCATAGATATCTATAATTTATAAATATCAGTATATCGTGAAAGAAAAATGACGCAAAGAGTAAATTTGAGTCTAGTTTCCTGCTATACTTACAAGCAATGAACAGCGTATCACATTCATCCATACTCAAGATGGTCAATGATGGAATCATGATCTCACTTGCGCTTGTAAGTGGCTATTTTCTTGTTCTCGAGGAGGTGGTAACACTCACACAAGAAAAGCTCGCTTGGATCGATCTTATTGATACGATCATTGCAGTCATCTTTATGTTTGAGTTTTTTGTAATACTTTTTCTTGAAAAAGATCGCGTCCTATTTTTTAAATCACGATGGTGGGAACTACTCGCCGCGATACCTATTTCGAATACAATGACTCAAGCACTACGGCTTCTTCGCTTACTTCGTATCGTGAGACTATTTCGCATTGGAGCACATATCGCCATTGCAAGAGAAAGATAGTACGGGACCGTACAGGAATCTCGACGCCTACTGCGTCAGTACCCCTTTCCCATTTATTCAGAATAGGAATTCTTCATAAATACGGGAGAAGGGCTTCGAGTCCTGTACGGAGTGAAGCAGTTCACTCCTACGGTCTCACAAAATCAAAAAACTGTCCCTGGGGACAGTTTTTTGATTTTGTGGACCGTACAGGACTCGAACCTGCCACCCCCGCATTGCAAATGCGGTGCTCTACCAGATGAGCTAACGGCCCAATATTATTCGAATTTTAAAAGAAAACTCGAATTCAAAAATAGTACACGAAATCAAAAAGAAAGACAAGTCTTAATAACCCACAAACCTCAGATCTATTTTCCTGAAAGTGCGAGTGTGACAATATGATCAAGAAAATCAGGTAACGCCACCCCTCCGGCTTGAAGTGCCTTAGGAAGAAGTGATGCTTCCGTAAGCCCAGGTAATGTATTTATCTCGAGCACGTAGATACCCCTTGGAGATATAATGAAGTCGGAACGAGAGTAATGTCGCGCACCGATCGCTTGGTGACTTTTCTGTGCAAGCTCACGAAGTTGAGACTGAATATGCGGAGCAAAGCGACCAGGGCAGATCTCTTCCGTTTCTCCTCCGTATTTTGCATCATAATCAAAAAAATCTTTCGATCGAGGAGGTACGATCTCGATCGGATGTAGTACGAGATTTTCACCCGGAGTACTTGTATCAATAACACAACAAGTTGCTTCGGTTCCCTCGATATACTCTTCAACGAGCACATCGCCATACTGACTTGCCTGTTTGATCGCAGAAACAAGGTCTTCATACGTACGTGCAATACTCGTCGCAACAGACGAACCACCGGAAACAGGCTTCACAATGACGGGAAGATGTCGATTGCGAAAAAAATGAAACGCGGTTTCTTCGATATCACCCTCGGACTCGACAACATCTCCTTCGGGCGTAAGAAGTCCTGCTTTACGAAAACGATCTTTTGCAAGACCTTTATGCATACCAAGCGCAGAAGGAAGCACCCCTGAACCAGTATATGGAATATTGAATGCCTCAAGAAGACGTTGAACCTTTCCATCTTCACCAAAAGTACCATGGAGTGCGTTCCAGACAATATCCACTTGCTCCGCGACCGTTCCAAGATCAGTGCGAACGCCATTCATGTACCAGTCACCATGCGTTGATATGAGTATATCGACAGGAAGATAGCGCTCGCTATCTAAATTACGCAACACACTCTCGCCAGTCTTTAGCGAAACGGCATACTCACTTGAAGGTCCACCACGAATGACACCGACGCGTATCTTTTTCATGACTTTATTATACAGCGGAAGGTCCACTACCGTCACTACCGCCGAGATTTATAAGGAGTGACAAATCCAAGTGTAGTTGCGTCCTCGCAAGCTACCGGGGCAAACGATCACGCAAAAGGCGGTGATACTCCACCGCAAAACGATGCGCTTCGGCGTTCGCCATGAGTATGCTTGGTCGGTACGACGAAGCAAGTTCCTTGTCTCCTAGTATTGCCTTTGGCTTGTGCCGTGCGTCTTTCACTACACTGACAACATAACAAGTGAGACCAATATCTTTCAAAACCTTAAGCGCAACACGTCGTTGTGCAACACCACCATCAATAACTATGAGGTCGGGGAATCTCCAGTTTGCGTGAGCGAATCTCCGGCGAAGGACCTCTTCGAGGTGCGCAACATCATCAGATATATCAACCTTTGTACGAATCTTGAACTTTCGATATTCTGACTTCTTCGGATATCCATCCTCAAGCACCGTCATTACTCCAACGGTGTGCATGCCAGAAATATGCGCAACATCATATGCTTCGATACGAAACGCTTTCTCGCTCATACGTGATGAACGCCTCGAAGCTTCCCGAACCTCCTCTTTGATGAGTGAAACGTCTTTGATGTGTTGCAGAGCAAATATCATACGCTTATATTCATCCGCACGTTCAAACTCCAAAACCTTCGCATTCGCATGCATTGATCTTTCGAGTTTTTTAAGAAGCATACTTTTTTTTCCTTTGAAAAAAAGTTGGATCTCCTTAATGCGCTCAGCATACTCCCTTACACTGATCTCTCCCGTACACACACCAGGACATAACCCTATCTGTCGATTAAAACAAGGTTTTACTGAGTTCGGAACACAAGTGTCACGAAAAGGAAATATCCGCCTGATGATCTTGAGTGACTCTTGAAGGTTTGAGCCCCCCGGAAATGGTCCATATACCGCAATATATTCGGATGATGCCGGAATATCTTTTGCACCAAGAAGCATCGTGCGCTCGCGAAGTGTCATCACTTTAGGGAATTCCTCTTTTGTGATAACAACATAATTAAAACTCTTATTGTCTTTTTCTTTTGTATTGTAATAGGGTTGATGCGCCTTAATGAGACTTGCTTCGAGTATCACCGCCTCAAGCACTGAGTCGGTCTTTTCGTAGCTCACGTGAGTTGCGAGCGTCACCATGTCGAGAATATGTTTCCCTCGTGTCTTAATGAGATCATTAGAAAAATAACTGCGCACACGATCGCGAAGCGAGGTTGCCTTGCCGATATAGAGGATCTTCTTTGTACTGTCACGAAAAAGATAGACCCCTGGGGCATCGGGAAGTTTTGTTTTTTTAAGATCGTCGATAGTCATAACGAAATGCGATACACTTCACCACTAAGCAGCTTTTCTTTTCTTGTGTTTTGCAAGCATCTTCTTCAAATATTGTCCCGTATAGGACTTTGCCGTATTTGCCACCTCCTCAGGAGTACCCTTCGCAACCAATTGCCCTCCGCCAAGACCACCTTCCGGGCCAATATCGATGATATAGTCAGCGGATTTAATGACATCGAGATTGTGCTCAATAAGTATGACGGAATTCCCCTTCTCAACAAGCGTCTGCAGTATCTCAATGAGTTTTTTTACATCCTCATAGTGTAATCCTATCGTTGGTTCATCGAGTAAGTAGATGCCGCGCTGTGTAGCGGGGCGATAAAGCTCAGAAGCGATCTTTACGCGTTGTGCCTCACCGCCAGAGAGCGTCGTTGCGGATTGTCCGAGTTCAAGATACCCAAGACCAACATCAACAAGAGACTTCATGCGGTCAGAAATCGCGGGAATATCTTTAAAGAATTCAAGCGCCTCTTCGATCGTCATCTTTAAAATATCATGAATGCTCTTCTTTTTGAACTTTACCTCAAGGGTCTCCTTCTGGAATCGTTTTCCCTGACAGACATCACAGAGCACATACACCGTTGGAAGAAAATGCATTTCCACTGCAATGGTGCCGTTCCCCTCACACGCCTCACAGCGCCCACCCTTCACATTAAAAGAAAAACGTGACGCCTTCCATCCGCGAACTCTTGCTTCTTCGGTCTCTGCAAAAAGATCGCGAATGAATGTCCATGAACCTGTGTAGGTCGCAGGATTCGAACGTGGCGTACGCCCAATTGGAGATTGGTCTATCAAGATAGCGCGATTCAAATATTCGGT
>DAIUCR010000003.1:14263-18257 GCA_036846065.1 Patescibacteria group bacterium
TGCACACCCGCACCAGGTCCGATATCAATAAGATAATCCGATGCGAAGATAGTATCCTCGTCATGCTCAACGACGATGATCGTATTACCGATATCGCGCAAATTACACAATGTTTTAATGAGACGGTCGTTATCGCGCTGATGAAGTCCGATCGTTGGCTCATCGAGCACATAGAGTGCTCCAACAAGCCGTGAACCAAGCTGTGAGGCTAAGCGGATGCGCTGCGCCTCACCACCAGAGAGTGTGTTTGCACGACGACCAAGAGTAAGGTATCCGATACCGACATCAAGCATGAAGCGGAGCCTGCTTTCGATCTCCTTGATAACGACGGAAGAGATCTGCTTCTCCATTTCCGTAAGCGTGAGTGAGTGGAAGAAATCACTCGCCTCTGCGATGGACATATTCGTGATCTCGTTGATATTCTTTCCCCTCGGCGCGATGGCATCTCCTGATCTTTTCTTTGAATTTTTTGCCTCTTCCCCTGCATCAGTGTCGCCAATGGTCACATGAAGTGCTTCTTCTCGAAGACGCGCACCATGACACACTTCGCAGACTTCATCGCCAAGAAAGTGTTTTGTTCCAAGTCCATTACAACCCTGACACGCTCCCGCAGGAGAGTTAAACGAAAAAAGTCGTGGCTCTACTTCAGGATATGAAAAACCATCATCAGGGCACGCAAATTTTGCTGACATAAGCGTAACCTCCTCTCCGATCACCAGTCGTACGAGTCCCTCAGTCTCCCCAAGTGCACGCTCGACCGCTTCAGAAAGACGTTCGCGCACGCCTTTCGTATTATCAGCAAACTCGGAGACATAATACTCATCAACCATAATGTCGATGTCGTGTTTCTTTGTCTTTGTGAGCACTATCTGTTCACGAAGATTTTTAACCTTCCCATCAATGCGCGCCTTCGTATAACCCTTGCTTAAATAATCATAAAGAAGTTGGTAATATTCACCCTTTCTTCCGCGTACGACGGGTGCGTAAACACCGACCTTGAGCGTCGAGTATGTTACACCCATGACGACATCCTTTTCCTCGTGTTTGCCTATTTCAAGGACTCGCTCAAATATAAAATTGATTATCTCTTCATTCGTGAGACGTTTTATCGCTTTCCCGCAGACGAGACAGTGCGGTATGCCAATACGTGCATACAGCACACGCAAATAGTCATAGATCTCCGTTATCGTTGCCACCGTCGAACGCGGATTCGATGAGTGAGATTTCTGATCGATCGATATTGCAGGAGAAAGTCCCAATATCTCATCAACGTCAGGTTTTTGCATCTGATGGAGAAACTGACGTGCGTACGCAGAAAGAGACTCGACATAACGACGTTGCCCCTCGGCAAATATCGTATCAAAAGCAAGCGATGACTTCCCAGATCCGGAAAGCCCCGTAAATACGATCATTTTATTGCGTGGCATTTCAACTGAAATGTTCTTGAGATTGTGTGTTCGTGCACCACGCACAATGATCGTCTCTTGGCGATATGACTCGTTCTTCTTTTCAGACATAGGGCTATCCTAGCAATTTTGACCTAAAAAAGACAGTGATACTCATAAAAAACAAAACCGCTTTTCGTGGTTCAGAAAAGTTCATTATGGGGTGCATCTCTAGAGAGGCTTCCGCTCCTTTTTCATGATATTTTTTGCCTCTTCGATTATTTCATCAAGGGTGAAGTTCGCTTTCACGAGAAATTGGTCGGCACCAGACGAAAGCGCCTTCTCAACATCCTCGCGTTGTCCAAAATTTGAGAGCATGATGACACGAGTGTCTTTCAGTGCGGGATTTGCGCGGATACGCTTTAGCACTTCGAATCCGTCAATTCCTGGCAAGAGAATATCAAGAAGTACGACCTGAGGAAGTTCTTTTTCTGCGAGTGCGATACCCTGCTCGCCATCAACTGCAGCGTGAACGGCGAAATTCTCCTGAATAAGTTTTTGTGTCGCAAGATCACGAAGAAATTTATCATCCTCAACAATAAGAAGCTTTATTTGCTGTAATGAGTCACTCGCAGTGGGTGCTGAGACTGAAGCTTCTGCGTTCCCATCTTGCACAGGAGGAACAACAGTGGATGTATCCCCGAGATGTTTCTTTACTTTTGAAAAAACCTGAGATACATCGAATCGACTCTTCACAAAATAATCAGAAATACCGAGCTTTAAAGCACGACTGATCTCAACAAGATCTCCTGTTTCTGATGCAATGATAACAGGAATCTTTGCGATCACTGGATCAGCGTTTGCGCGCAGTGCTTCAAGATACTCAAAACCATCTACACCAGCCATCTTCACATCAAGAATGACAATGTCGGGATGTATGCGCATTGTCTCCGCAATGGCGGCGCTGACATCATGAGATTGGAAAGTCTCATAATCCGCAAGAGAGAAAGTCTTTAAGAGAGGAGAGATCATCTGTTGATCACTCATGACAAGTAAAACTTTTTTTGAATAGATTCCTGACATATGAATTTATTATACCAGAATAATACCTTATTGTATGAATGGCAACAGCACATGGAATGTTGTTCCCTGATCAAGTACGCTCTCAAACGTGATAGTACCCCCATGTCGTCGCACAACACTTAATGCAATAAAGAGACCGAGCCCTGATCCGTCTGTTTGTGTATGCACAGCGTTTGCAGCCCTAAAGAAACGAGAGAATATCTTATCCTTCTCTTCTTCGGGAATACCAATGCCTGCATCCCTCACCCAGAAATGAAGCTCTTTTTCTTTCATTTCAACACCAACGGTTATTGTTGTATTCTCCTTTGAATACTTTATTGCGTTATCAATAAGATTCTGTAAAACATCACGCATCTTATCCGGATCGATGCGTATCTTCGACAGAGGCTGTTGCGGTGTAACAAATTCAACACGAATATTTTTTTGCGTTGCAAGAGGCAACAAGGTTCCGATCATTTCTTGTACGAGACTTTCGAATTGCACGGGAACGAAACTATATTTTAATTTTCCTGATTCAAGTTTATCAACAGCAAGCATGTCATTCACCAGTATGATCATACGCTCATTGGAATCAAATCCTTTCATGAGTAATTCTTTTTGTGCGGGAGTCACCTTCCCCACATCCTCATCAAGAAGTATTTTGAGTGTCCATTTTATCGCAGCAAGTGGGGTGCGCAACTGATGAGCAACGACTGAAATGATCTCGGATTTCATTTTGTCGAGGAGCGTCAATTTATCATTTGCGACAGTGAGCTGTATGTCTCTTCGCACAAGTAGCTTTGCACTCTTATCGAATTCTTTTGTGAGTTCTTCGAGGCGATTCACGTGCTCCTCTTCTTTTTTGATCTGTTCGAGTAGACGCACGTCACGATCATGAATCAGTCGCGAAACATATCCACCAAAAAATCCAGTGAGCAAGTAGAAGAGAAAAATAACCGAAGCCTCAGTCAACTCAGGAGCAACAACCCTTAAATGCACCTCGATCGCAGTAGAAGTAGTAGGAAAAGTAAAAACACCTCCATGGATCAAAACAGATAAAAATACCAGTGCTCCCGATGCAAGCGCGGCGCGAATTGCACCACGAGAACCGAGTAGTATCATTGATACGATGATCGGCACAAAGAAGAATATGTGTCCGATACTATGAACTCCACCACCGGTAAAAATAAGGACAAAAAAGAAAAATAAAAGATCGGCAGTGATCTGCGTCACATTCAATCGATCAAGACTCCCCTCCACATCTCCCGTATTACTGATCTTGATGAGACGATAATGAAAAAAAATGTTCGCGCACACGAATATAATAAGCATCGTCAGCAAGACAACGAACGGATCCACGAATGCTGACGGCTCTTTCGCGATCATTGCAAAGAAAAATGCCGCGGTGAGGTAGTACCACCGCGCGTCAATCACCCACCGCGTTGAGCGTATCCGTGTTTCTGATCGAAGGTCTTTTTCCATATGTATATCTATGTTACGCAATATCACCACTACTCAGCAAGCGCCCAAATAAGTATCGAACCATT
>DAIUCR010000003.1:18357-39713 GCA_036846065.1 Patescibacteria group bacterium
ATGTTACGCAATATCACCACTACTCAGCAAGCGCCCAAATAAGTATCGAACCATTATGAAACGGGAGTTGCCCATCTATAGACCCACCAACTTGTCCATAACTATAATATCCAACAATCGGCACATCTCGACCAAACACTCGCTGAATAATGGCGATCTCATCATTTGCCTGCGCTCCAAGCATTTTCTTTCGCGCAATAGAGCTGATCACAATGATCGCCTTCGGCTGTCTCCCTCCTAATTCTTCGAGTACTTTCTTTGCGGCGAGCTCGGCCGTTTCGAGCGCTTGTTCAATATCGGAGATCATTAAACGTACCTCGGCACCGAGAGGGATGGGTGAAGTAAATTTCATTGTGCCGTCTTTATCCACAGAGACTGGATTGCGCAAGATCACATCATTGCTCTCAGGAAGAAATATTCCAAGCGGATATGAGATAGCAAGAGATGGCAATAATCCCTCATGTAATTCATGTAAATGTTCCTCCCCAAAATATTCTTGATATATGGATGATGCTGGCTTACCATCAAGCTCCTCAAGAATGAGGTCTTTCGACTTTGTAACCTTTCGCGCAACACCAACAGGTAAAAATCCGTGCATAACAGCCCCCGCAGCATGAAAATCACCGGATAACCCGAGTCCAACGATCGACCCACTATAGGCCTTGTCTTTGTAATATTGATAGGTCTCAAAAAAAAGCAGATCATCAGATGCTGCACCACCCCAAAGAGGAAAACCATTTCCAAGACGCTCGGTTGCGCCAAGTAACGCCTGGTCGCCGTTTCCTGATATCACATCAAGAAAAACGAGTGCGGAACTAATATACCCGCGAGATTCATACTCGATCTCTTCCATGCAATCTTCACCCGCACGATGGGGGTTCCAAAGAATGTGGTGACCAACCCCTCCCCAGAATTTCATTTGATCAGAAGTGATCGCAAGCACAACAACGCTCTTTTCAGTAGCAAATCCTTCGCTGGAAAGTTCACCCGCAGTAGAGCATCCAACAATAAGTGAGCCTGGTGAAGTCTTCGATATTGCTTCGATCAATTTATCCTGATCAAGCGATACTGAGCCAAACACGATCAATACATCTGCCTTATGTTCAGGTAGCCCAAGAAGTGCTTGCATACATGCTTCGGTCGCAGCCTTATAGGCGCTTGAACCAGTACCAACTCCTACACTTGTGGCGATCATACCTACTTATTCTAACACGAGAGAACATTAAAAGAAGAACCCATTCGAAAAATGGGTTCCAAAAATTTAGAGTAGATGAAAAGGAATGGTTAATTCATATTCCTTCATCACATATTTTTCACACAAGGGAACGAGCGGAGCATGCAACGTGAGCTCACGCAAAAGGATCACAAGGATCGCAGAGATGACAACAAGAGACCTTTCCTCTACCTCTTTCGAATCGGGAACCTCGAAACTGTCTCCTTCCATGAATAAGCCATGAGCAACACTCGCCTGTCCAACGATGATCATCATATCTTCTTTTCGAAGAAAGGAAGGCTCGATCATTGGTACTGCGTTATTTACAATGTGTAATTGTACCGGATCAGGGGGAATCAGGTGCAGTATTTCAAGGCCGACATTAAAATGCTCTCTTACATAATCCTGACACTCCGAAGTCGACTCATCATCTTTCGGAAAATCGTTTAAAAGAATTTCTCTTATCGAATCAAACTCTTCACCAATCGTTTCTCTCGAAGCAAGAATGAAGTCATGATCGATACTTGAATATTCAACATCACAAAGAAACGAGAGCAGCGAGTGCGCATACACAGCATGTGCGACCTCACTAAAAAATGCCTCTTGTTTCAAGAATCGCGGGATTGGTCTCTTTCCCATGACATTCTCTCCTACAAAAAGTACTCCCATAGTTCAGAATACAGGAGTCGCGAGGGGATGCAACAAAACAAGGACGATCTCTCTTATCTGCGTTTTCGTGATGGAGCTTTGGGTTGAAGTGACTCCCCGCGAAGAAGTTTTATTTCATCACGAAGCAAAGCTGCGGTCTCAAAATCGAGTTCCTTGACGGCATTCTGCATCTGCTTCTCTTTTTGCTTGATCAGTTTCTCTGGATTCTTTTCAAAAGCTTTTTTATCAAGCAATAACAATTCTCGGAGAGTCTTATCATGTGTACTTTGCATCTCGTCGGTAATATCCTTGATCTTTTTATGTATGCTTTGGGGGGTGATCCCGTGTTCTTTATTGTATGCGATCTGTATTGCACGGCGACGATTTGTCTCATCGATAGCGAGCTTGAGTGAGCCGGTAACCACATCCGCATAAAGCACCACTCGCCCATTTATATTACGAGCAGCACGACCTATTGTTTGAATAAGTGATGTTTCTGAGCGCAAGAAACCCTCTTTGTCGGCATCAAGTATTGCCACCAATGAGACCTCGGGGAGATCGAGGCCCTCACGAAGCAAGTTCACTCCAACGAGACAGTCGAATGTTCCCTTACGAAAATCAGTGAGTATCTTTATGCGATCCATTGTTTTCACATCACTGTGTAAATATTCTGCCTTAATACCCTTCTCACGCAAAAAGAGAGAAAGATCCTCGGACATCTTCTTCGTAAGCGTCGTCACGATGACACGCTCACCCTTCTTTACGATACGCGCGGTCTCGGTGATAAAATCCGCAACCTGACCCTTGTATGCACTTTTTTCCACAACAGGACGAAGATCTATTTCTGGATCAATAAGACCCGTTGGACGAATGACCTGCTCAACGATCTGTTCACTTACTTCGCGCTCAAAGAGTGCTGGTGTTGCTGTGGTGAATACGACCTGCCCAACACGCTCCTCCCATTCATCAAACTGAAGCGGGCGATTGTCCTGCGCCGAAGGAAGACGAAAACCGTGTTCGACAAGTGTCTTTTTACGAGACTGGTCACCTGCATACATTCCACGGATCTGTGGCACAGTAACATGTGATTCATCGATGATCGTAAGAAAATCGGGCTTACCGTCTTTTGTGCGAGGGAAATATGAAAGCAGTGTTTCCGGAGGCTCTCCTGCTTTTTTGCCGGAGAAATGTCGAGAATAATTCTCAATGCCATTGCAATATCCCACCTCCTCGATCATCGCAATATCGTAATTTGTCCGCCGCTTTAAACGTTCTGCTTCAAGCAACTTCCCTTCTTTCTCAAATTTCTTTAATTGTTCTTTTAGTTCGGCGCGAATATCTACAACCGCACGATTCCGTTCCTCTTCGCTTGTAATGAAATGTTTTGCAGGAAAGAAAAAAATGGTGTGCTCAGTGCTCACGATCGCACGAGATATCGGGTCGATCTTTTGAATCATCTCAATATCACTTCCCATAAAAGTGATCTGATAGATCATCACTTCGCCTGTTGGCATGATCTCAAGAGTATTTCCTATTGCACGAAAAGTACCAGGACGAAGATCGGCATTTGTGCGATCAAAATGGATATCAACCAACTTACGAATGAGCTCGTTACGCGAAAGTCTGTCACCAATGGTGAGCTTTAAGTTCACACTCAGGTACTCTTCGGGTGAACCCAAGCCATAGATACATGAAACCGACGCAACGATAATAACGTCCTTGCGCGAGAGAAGTGCCTGCGTTGATGCGTGGCGCAGCCGCTCGATCTCTTCGTTTATTTGTGCATCTTTTTCGATGTACGTATCAGAGGTCGGAAGATATGCTTCCGGCTGATAATAATCATAATAAGAAACAAAATAGTGCACTGCATTTTCAGGAAAGAAGGAACGGTACTCCTGTGCAAGTTGCGCGGCGAGTGTTTTATTATGCGCAATGACCAATGTTGGTTTTTGTACTGTGTTTATGATATTTGCAGCGGTGAATGTTTTCCCAGAGCCGGTCACACCAAGCAGTGTCTGATAACGCATGCCTTGCTCGAGTCCAGAAAGAAGCCCGGCGATTGCCTTGGGTTGATCTCCTGCTGGTTTCCAATCTGCCTTCAACTTAAAATTCATGCTTGACAATATAGCATAAAATTGTATTTCTTGAAACCTTAGTCGCTCAAGCTTGTGTGTTGTTCTTTTTTATAGAATCTCCCGAGCACTTCTTCCTTTAATGCGTCATAGTTTCCATCTAATATGGACTGACGGATCTGTTTTACGAGATTGGTAATGAAATACAAATTATGGATTGATGCGAGTGTTGCAGCGAGCATTTCCTCTGCACGAAAAAGATGTGCGAGATATGCGCGCGTGAAATTGGTACAAGTATAACAGTCACATCCATCATCAAGCGGAGTAAAATCGCGGACAAACTTTGCGTTTGTGATATTTATTCGCCCATCTTTTGTATATAGACCCCCGTTACGACCAACACGCGTCGGAGCAACGCAATCAAACGTATCAATACCATTTTCAACACCAAGAAAGAGGTCGAGTGGCTCACCAATACCAAGAAGGTGTCTTGGTTTATTTTCAGGAAGGATCGATGTCACCCAACGCACAGCTGTGCTGATGTCATTCTTTGTGAACGACCCACCGATACCGTATCCATCAAAATCCATCGCACCAAGCGTGCGTGCAGAGTGCTCGCGAAGGTCTTGGAAACGCCCACCCTGCACGACACCATACAGTGATTGAGGGCCACCAAGACGCTTATGTTCATCAAGACTACGCTTCGCCCACTCGTGCGTGCGCTCGAGTGACTCCTTTTGATATGAAAGGGAGTCCGTTGGTGACGTACACTCATCAAAGGCAAAAATAATGTCTGCGCCGATATTATGCTGGATCTGGATCGAGCGCTCGGGAGTAAAACGATGACTTGTTCCATTCAAATAAGATTTAAATGTTACGCCGTCATCATCGATCTTTGCGAGTCGCTCATGCTGTGTGGGTTCATCCTCCTCACTCACTTCTCCTGTTGCCACTTTGCTCACCCCCTTGCCAAATGCTGTACCAAGAGAGAATACCTGGAAACCTCCTGAATCGGTAAATGTTGGTCCATCCCAATTCATGAATTTACCCAACCCACCCGCGTCACGCACAAGCTCATCCCCTGGTTCAAGGTAGAGGTGGTAGGTATTTGCAAGCACTGCATCTGCACCCATCCCCCTTACCTGTTCAGGAGTCAGCGCTTTCACCGTAGCTTTCGTTCCCACCGTAATGAATGCAGGAGTAGCAATATCTCCATGTGGTGTATGGATGGTTCCCGCCCTCCCGAGCGTCTCGCCACCAAGTTTTTTCTCAATATGAAACCCGAATTTATTCATTGCTAGACTATACCACACTGATAAAAACAGAGAACTGGCGACGAAAATATTTTTTATGCTATAGTTGGTCGAGTTATATTTTGTTCATCAATTTTTGAAAGGAGTACATCATGCAACAATATCACGCCTATCTTCGACATATTCGGAATAATGGAAACAAAAAAACTGACCGCACGGGAACAGGTACGCTCAGCGTTTTTGGGCATCAGATGCGCTTCAACCTTGCGGAGGGTTTTCCACTCGTTACCACAAAAAAAGTTTTCACGCGTGGCATCATCCACGAACTACTCTGGTTCTTGAAGGGTGATTCGAACCTCAAATACCTTGCTGATAATGACGTGCATATTTGGGACGATTGGCCATACAAGGCATACCTCATCAAGAACGGTCTCAATATTCCAAATACTGACTCAGAAGAATGGAAGACCGGTATCAAGGAATTCATTGAGCGTGTTAAAGAAGATTCCGAGTTCGCAAAAGAATATGGCGAACTCGGTCCGATCTATGGATATCAATGGCGCAGTTGGCCAACCCCCGATGGAAGACACATCGACCAGATCACCGAAGTGATCGAGCAGATAAAGAAAAGCCCTGATTCAAGGCGCCTGATCGTTTCCGCATGGAACGTTGCGGATATCGCAGAAATGGCAAAAGCAGGACTTCCTCCTTGTCATGCATTCTTCCAGTTCTATGTTGCGGATGGAAAGCTTTCGTGCCAACTCTATCAACGTAGTGTTGATTCGCTTCTGGGACTTCCGTTCAATATCGCTTCCTATGCACTCCTTGTGCAGATGGTTGCACATGTGACTGACCTCGAATTGGGTGATTTTGTTTGGACTGGTGGCGATTGTCATATCTACCTCAATCATCTCGAGCAGGTCGACCTACAGCTCTCGCGAGAACCGCGTGCACTGCCCAAGATGACCATCAAGCGCAAGGTTGAATCTATCTTTGATTTCACTATCGATGATTTTGAACTCGAAGGATACGATCCACATCCTGCGATCAAAGCACCGATTGCCGTATAACAACTTTTACCCTACACTGTCAGAAGACATTGTAGGGTATTTCTTTTTTAGGAACACAAATATGAACATCACACTTATTGTTGCAATGGATCAAGATCGTGGAATAGGCTTCCAAAACACCATTCCTTGGATGGGGAAAATCCCCTCCGACATGAAGCACTTCAGAGAAACAACAACGGGGCATCCCGTTATCATGGGAAGGAATACCTATCTTTCCATGGGTAAAGCGCTAAAGAACAGGACGAATATTGTCTTATCAAATTCTCCTGAATTTACCGCGAGTGACGGAGTGGTTGCACCATCGTTTTGCGAGGCATTAAAACACGCAAGTGATGCAATGGGACGAGATGAGATCTTTATCATCGGAGGAACGCAAACGTATAAAACGGCCCTTCCCTTTGCGGACAAGATCATGATCACGCTCGTCGAAGGTCAATTTGAAACTGACACTTATTTTCCTGAGATCGATATGAGTAAGTGGACAACGGTATCCGAACAAAAAATCCCAATCAACGAGCGAGATCTTTTTGCACTGCACCTTATTACTCTTATACGCAAAACTGCTCTTTAAAAAGAGCAGTTTTTTTATTCTTTAAGACTTGAGATTCTGCTTTATAAAATGCAGTGCCCCATAAAGTCCCCCAATATCCTCAAGTGATGAATGTTCGATCAGCGGAAGCTCGGGGTAGATATGGAGAATGCCTTTTAGATGTGCGCGAACACGGTCGATGGGAATACCGATCTTCTTCATCATCGAACCCCCGATCACCACAATATCCGGAGACCAGTGTACGATCGTATTATTGAGACCATACGCGAGCAGGCGCGCCATCTCATCCCAGAATTTCTCATCAGTGATCTCATAAGGTTTTTTCCCGTATCTTTCAGTGACTGCGGTTCCGGAAATATAACCCTCAAGATCGATCCCTCGTCCCGCAACGGATGAATCATGGAGTGCACCCCCCGCATCAATGATCTGGTGTCCAGGCTCAAATCCCAGAGCAGAGACATCGATACGTTCATTCACAATACGCACCCCACCAACACCTGTTGAAACGGTCATATATACAACAATATTATGACCCTTCCCTGCTCCCGTAACAGCTTCACCAAGTCCAACAATGGCAGTGTCATTTTCCACGAATACAGGCACTCCAAGTACTTCCGAAAGCGCAGACTTGATAGGCTTATTATTCCAACCCTGCAAATGAGGTCCATTAAGGAAGATTGATCGATCTTTCGAAAGTGTCCCAGCGATTCCACCTCCCGCCGCAATGATCGTTGCGCCTTGAGATACCTCTTCAGTGATCTTCTTGATCGCAGCAACACCCTGATCAAAATCTTTTGGAGTAGGGATGATCTTCGGTTCCTCAAAAGTTTCCCCATCACGAGAAAGTGCGACGCGCATATTTGTTCCACCAATATCAAAAAGAATATACATATTAAAATAATTATACTCAACCGAGGAGTAGCTCCTTTGTTGTGATCTTATAATCCTCGACATTTGGCTGATCAAATGCATTCACGCGAAGAAGTTTTGCGAGATACATAACAGTGACCATACGCCACATAAGATATGCCCCCAAAGGACGCGGAGAAAGCGTTTCGAGTTGCACCTCCATGAACGGGAGTGAATTTTTCTCGTATGCAGATCGCACACCACCGATGATAGCTTGCATGATATCATCCGGAGTCTTCATTGGAAGACCACTTACAAGGCCTTGAAATAGACCATTTTCAGGAAGGTGAAGCGATGCGCTTGATGACGCATGAACAAGCACCGTGAACTTATCTCTTGGTCCGCCAAAGTAAAGCTGTGCCATTGAGTGAAGATCTGTGGAGCCAACAGAAACGATCGGGGTGATTCCCGCATGGACAACATTCCCATCGACATCTTTTTCCTTTCCGAGGCTCTCTCCAATAAGCTGACGTTCCCACTTTCCCAATGATTCCATTTCAGGGTTAAAAAGAAATATATTGTACATCGACGCACCGTGGTGCATCGCGTCATACATCAGCTGCGCGGACCGTAGGGCGGGATTTTCCTCTACATCATCACTTACACACAAGGAAAGCATTTCACTTGCACCAAGACGCAGTGTCGTAACATCCACCCCCGCAAGAAGAAGAGGAAAGGTACCGACCGACGAGAATACTGAATATCGACCCCCAACCTCCTTGGGAATAGTAAGAAGGTCAAATCCCAAGCGGTGAGCCTCATGCCAAAGTCCTGATTCAAAGTCAGTTGTCACGACGATACGGGAGGCAATGTCAGGAAACCGAACATGAAGTGCTTGATAAAGTAGTTCGAAATTTGCGATACTTTCAGTTGTCGCGCCAGACTTACTTACAAGATTGATGACGATCTCTTTTGAATTGGTGAGCGTACGGAGAAAAAGCGCGATCATATCTTCGAGGAATGTTTCTGAGATCGTGTCAGCAAAAAGCATTTTAGGATACCCCGCATCAAGGTAGACGAGTTGTCCACGAAGTGCATCATACACAGCTTTCGCACCCAAATTTGAGCCACCAATACCGATGACAACAACATACTTCAGATGATCGGTCTTATATTTATCAGCTGCACTTTGTGCACGAGTGAATATCTTTGAGTCTCGCGGAAGTCGTATCAAGTGTTCATGAGATGAGTAGTCCTCCGAATCATTACCGGCAATAACACCGAGTTCCTGCACATAAGCACGAAGAACTTCGGGCACTTCACCTAAAGTTTCTTTTGTGTGATATATAAATTGAAGCGCTTGTCCCATGCTATTTTAGATCTTTAGTCAACAATAATACCTAACTCTTTTAATTTTCTCATGTACATAATGACCGTACGTATATATTCAGCATGGCTCCACGTAAGTGGAGCTGCACTTACTTGATCACGAGTATAAGGATTTAATTGCTCTGACAAGATACCGGAACGAAGGGCATTTCGTTCAACCCAATTAAGATCTGCACGAACTTGATCAAGATCATGATCGTTCTTTGCAAGCGCGATAGCGTATTGCGTATACCAAAGCGTTGTGATGAACCAAGGATTTCCAGGAACATCAGGAACGGAGCGAAAATATTGGTCACCTTCGTAGCGAGCAATTCCCCCGACGGGAGTGCGAACAGTGAGTTTTTCTTTTGTGAGTTCCATTGCTTTCACCAATCGTTCATCTTCAGGAGGAAGAACTCCAAAAAGAAAGACTCCGTAGGCGTTTGATGAGTCGACCGTTCGATCATAGATGGTCATACCGTGCGGGTCGATAATAAGGGATCGATAGAACATCCCCGTTTGTTCATCATAAAGATGTTTCATGATCGCACTCTGCATCTCATCCGCGACGCTATCAAAATTGTGCTCACTCCGTTCTTTGCCCAAAATTTCAGCGAAACGCGCAGCAGCCTTAAGGCCCGCATACACAGTCGATGCCGTATATGTGTGTACTCCGAATTTTTCCTCCCAAAGATTATATGATGGCTTCGGAAGACCCGTATAAGGATCTCGATATGAAGCAAGGAATGTCGCAGCCTTCTTGATGAAAGAATCATAAATAGATTCGATGAAATCAAGATCTTTTGATATCAACCAATGTTCCCAGAGCGCCCAAAGTATGAGTGCAGTTTCATCCTCCTGAATAGGCAGTTCAGGATGACCTGCGACGATCCATCCATGCCAAGAGCTTCCAAGCGAAGAGTCTGAACGATATTTATGCATAAGATAACCATCCTCAGTGATGACGTTCTTACAAAATTCGAAGAACATGCGAGCGCTATGCCTATCGCCGATCCAATCAAGAGTGACTGCAACATAGGCTGAATCTCGAGGCCAAACGTATGAGTACGTATCTCTTCCTCCTTGTAACATATCAGAATCTCCCGAAGCGATAACTCCGCCAAATTTATCAACATGGGACCGCAAATAAAATTGGGATTTTTTGAAAAGATCAATGATATTCTCGCCGAGACCATAGAAATTCCATTCGTTGCGCTCTACCCATGCGTGCCAATAGTCACGGGAAGATTTCATTACATCGTCAGGAGTATTATGAAGGACGAATTGATTCAATTCCTTTACTTCATCGATAGACTTTCCCGCAGCCAACCAGTAATGAAATGTTTCTGTACTCCCCGAAGCGATCTTCAGGGTAACTCCGATCGTTGAGTCGACACGTCCATGCTCGATGGAATTTTTGGAAAGGATCCCGTCCTCGGCATCGCGATAAGTACCCTCCTTCCCTTCGATCTGGAAAATACCAACGGAGTAATCATCAAAACCATGACCGTTCACCAGTGCATTCACAAGAAACGCTCGTCTTCCTTCGTAATGTATCACCGTATTTGTTGCCGGATCATAAAAAGCCGTATCGCCTTTTTCAGAGTGATAGATCTCAAATTGATGATTCACAAAAATCCTTATCTCTCTCTCACGCTCGAATTTGTTGTATACTTTTATTTTGCGTACAAAGACATTTTTTTCATTATGAAGAACATCGGTAAAAGATAGTTCTATACCGAGTCTCGAAGAAAGCGCAGTCGTAAGTCCGGTATATGCAAGATCTGAGCGTACTCCCATTGACCAAGATCCATCATCAAGCCAAGAGAACTGCCCCTCAACCCAAACTCCGATCTTGTGTGCATATGCACCACCAATATGATTCTCTAGGCCAACAAATGGAAAGTAAAAATCACGGACGCGCCCATACGAGTCTGTGCAGATGAGAACATTTCCATTACCGAATGCGAGGGACTTGGGCATTGTGATGTATTATATCAAAAAAATAGACAGAGAGCTCTATCGCTTTTTCTTTGGAGTCATTTTGCGAGGAGCGGGAATCTTAGCAACTGTCCTCCTTCTACTTACTGCAGGTTTTTTAACTGTCACAACTTTTTTCTTTACCGATACCGTCTTGCGCACATTAATGTCTGCACGGCGAGATTCGATACGCAATTTAAGATCATGGAGTACGTTATTGTATGCAATAAATGCTTCGTATGGCGTGTCGTAGGGATTAAAATACTTATGCACATCACCATCAGCGAACCACTTTGTGCACATATAGTAGAAATGATCTGATGTCTGCAGTTTTCGCCAATCTTCAATGATCTTTGCATCCTTTGAGGCAAGAACGTCTGCCTCAAGCGCGTAAATATTATTGATCGCTTCATGTTGCATTCCATTCGAAAGCCATGCCGAAAGATCGCGCTCAACATCAGCCCATGAGACGAAATTGTGTGCATCAAATTCCCCCATCACTGGATAACGTTCTGCAGCCTCAGTTGGCGTCACAAAATCATTATCAGGGTGTTTTAATATTTCCCCAGGAAGTGCGCGAAGGAAATGGAAGATGCCCGTATCCTCCCACTGATGCTCTCCAAACGTCTCGTAATCCATAAAAAGATTGACGACATTACCATTACCATTCACTTGATTCACCCACGCTGCAAATTTCTCAGCGGAGAGTGGCCATTCAGCCCAGTCGCGCGAAGAAAATCGAAAAGCGATATCATCGGAAAGTTTGAAGTTTTTCAGAAGTGTCTTTATCTTTGTTGTATTTGGAGAACGGTATAAAAAGTTCGGACTCCTCCATCCAAGGATATGTTCAGCACCCTCAGCAATGATCGCCTTATAACCCATGTCCTCTATGAATTTTGCAAGTTCATTATTATAAATGAGCTCCGTATTACGAAATGATGTCGGAGTGACGCCAAAGAGTTTCTTCACTTTTGCGCGATGCATTTCAACTTGTTTTACAAATTCTTCTTTTGAATACAGGAAAGATAGTGAGTGATAGTATGTCTCATCAAGTATTTCAACTCGCCCAGTTTTTACAAGATCCTGAAAAGACTTAAGGGTCTCAGGAGAAAATTGCTCGATTTGATCAAGAAAAACACCGGAAAGTGAGTATGAGATCTTGAACTCAGGATGTTTGTTCAATAACTCAAGCATGAGCGCATTTGTTGGAAGGTAACACTTATTTGCCACCTTATGGAGGATCTTTTCATTATTGATATCTTTATCAGAATGATCATTAAAATATTCATGATCATGTCCAACATCAAATATGCGATATCTCTTTATGCGATATGGCTGATGCACCTGAAAATAAAAACAAACTGAAGCCATACAACTATTTTGCGTTATTGATAATATTTTCGTAGAGAACGGAGCATTTCCCTGCTGCACTTTCCCATGTTACGTGCTCGACATCCTTTGAACCCATTTCCCCTAAGGACTTCTGGAGCGCCGGACTACGTACGACATTAACGATCTTATCGGTCATATCCTCAATATCCCAAAAATCTGACTTCAGGGCATGAGTGAGCACTTCGGCTGCGCCCGACTGCTTTGAAACAAGGATCGGAGTCCCATTCGCAAGCGCTTCGAGCGCAGTGATGCCAAATGGCTCGGACACTGAGGGCATGACGTAAAGATCTGCGGCTCGGTAGAGTTGCATAAGATCATCACCACGTACGAATCCTGCGAATACTATTTTATCACCGAGTCCGAGCGATGCCGCAAGGCGAATGATCTGATGCTCCATGTCTCCAGAGCCAGAAATGACAAAAAGCACATTCGGATCGATATCAAGCACTCGACGCGCAACCTGTATAAAATAATCAGGGCCTTTTTGTATTGTAATGCGTCCAACAAAAAGAACGATCTTCTTTCCGCTCGCCTTGATCTGCTCCAACACAGGGGGGAGATGTCGACGGTGCTCAACATGATCAATTCCGTTGTGAACAACTGTTATTTTGTCGGGATCAATATCGTAGTGTTTTACAACAACATTTTTTGTGTGCTGAGAGACAGCAATAATACAATCTGCGGCATGCAGTCCGCGACGTTCTTCGTCATAAATATATTGATTTGGCTTCCCTCCCGTACGATCAAATTCTGTCGCATGCACATGAACGATAAGAGGTTTACCTGAAACGCGCTTCGCCTCGATACCCGCACGGAAAGAAAGCCAATCGTGCGCATGAATGACATCATGTTCTTCTTCCGCAGCAATGACTCGCGCCTGAAGTCCATAACGCCTCACTTCATCAAAAAGATTGAGTCCGTATATTTCATGATCAAGCGCAGTACGCAAATACTCATCATACAACTCTGCGTTGATATAGGGATGGAGAAGTGTTTTTATATTACGAAACTTTACATTGCGCACATTCGCGAAAACAATTCGCAGAAAATCATGATGAAGGTCATTTAAGCGCTTTGGCAGAACGAAAGTCACCGAGACATTTGTGCGAGCAAGTGCCTTCGTAAGTCCGTAGCAAGCAGTACCCAAGCCACCGCTGTTATGTGGCGGAAACTCCCATCCAAACATGAGGACCTTCACTTTTTTCATGAAAAAGAATATACGCAAAGACTGTGCGCGTTGCGCTTTTACCTTGCGCATTGATTATAGCACGGGGGATTTTGAAAGCGAATTTTTTTTGTGGACAAAAGAACACTGGCTTTGCCAGTGTTCTCAAAACAGCTCAAAAATAAAATAAGGTTACTGTACTTTGAACTTCACAATGACGATTTTTTCAGGAGAAAGAGGAGGAAGATCGGTTAATCGATTGAATTCATCATCACCATCATCGTTCAATATAGCGGCATAATACGCGTGACCACTGATCGTTCCTTCGGGACGCAGCAATTCAACAACAGAGGTCTTCTCACCTTCGCGCACTCGAGCTGCACCAAGTATCCATCCGGGGCGACCATCCTTGTCATCATAAATTGCGATCCACTGACTACCGACAACATCGAGTGAATTTATCGTCACTGTTCTTCCCGCAGATTGATCTTCCACCATAAGACCAACACGGAGATTGTTTGGTATCTGAGCAAGTGGAGGAAGCGCAGAAGTGATAACTTCCTGCTTAAGAGCCTCTGAGCGTAGTAAAATATCGTCCGTCGAGGTTGCACCCGATAATGTCGAGCTTGTCGTGATCTCTGGTGCGGAAGTTCTTGTCACCATCACCAAACTTACTCCAATAAGAATACCGACCACGAGCATCAAATAGAGGCGTTGAGTTTGTTTTGTCATATACAAATCAGGCTAACAAATTATCCCTTTATGTAAAGGTCGAAGTTATCAAGATTCTCATCGGGGCCAGCTTCGATAAGATTAAGGACGATCTCTTTTCCATCGAGGGTTCCGGATATCGTTGCGTTCTTATTTGCCTTTACGCTCACCTTAAAACGCGCAGGGGTGATCACTTGTGCACACATCTCCCCCGTCTTTACGCTCGCAGCGAGCTCAACAAAGACATGAGTCTTATCAGCTGACGCACTTCCTGTGCTTTCAAGGATATGACACGGTGACGGAAGAGGGATCTCTCCCGCAATGATATGGGCGCCATTACGATATGCATGCTTTGCAGTCACGACGATCTTTGAAGAGATCGGAGATGTTGAAGAAAATTCAGCGGGTGTATTTGCCCATTCTGTCGTACTCACATTTTCCACATCACTCTCATTCGTATCTATTGTTGTCTTACTCAAGGCGACAAAAAGAATAAAAGCTATTGAAGTAATAAGTATCCCTGCAATGATGATCGTACTTTTTCTATCCATATATATGATGTTAGCGTACTTAAAAGAATAATCCCAGTATTACACGAAGAGTCTTGTATATCAGTAATATAAGAAGCACATAAAAGAGAACAGCATGATTGATGATGAAGGAGAAAATGAGCGTGAAAAAGAGTTTCACATATTGAATTGGGGTATGAACAAGATCACTCCCTGATGTGCCATGAAGGATAAGGTCCCAACCTTTCATTTCTTTGGGCGTTTTTATTGTTGATGATGCAGTAAGGCGATCATCAATGACACCGCCCCACTTATCCAAGTGCGTGCCAGTCGATGATGCAACAACCTCAGTCGATGTTCCCATTGCTCGAACGATGGATTCTTCGGCATTATGAATGATCTTCGCAGCAGAGAGCGCTTGATTGATACGAAATTGTTCCAGGTGACCGAATACGGGCACCGCAGTAGAGACGATCGGTGCAGGTATCTTATCAACGACTTTCACGCCGATCGATGAGATGAGGCTCGAAGTTGCAGAACTCCCAGATGGCGTCGTTGTCGGTGAAGCAGCGGATACGGGTGGTGCTTCGGTGAAAAGTTCGATCTGATTGGATTGAACGTAAGTTACTCCCCCATGAGAAACAACCTTGCCATCAAGACTGAAGGTTCCACTCATAACGAACATGCTCAGGTCATGATTTCCTGATGTTACTTTCCATGGGATTCCCACAACTTCCGATGCCCCAGAGGGTCCAATAGAAAATTCTTGCTTCCCGATCGCGCGGAGTCCATCACGAAGCTCCATTGTTCCAGCAAACTGATATGGCGTGGAATTATAGACGACGGTATACACATAGACCGTCTCCCCCGCATAAAATGGACTTTTCGAAAACCATATAAGATCCTTGGGTATCCCTGCCGAGGCCGACTGCGCAAGAGCAAATGCCGGACTAAGGATAAGCAGGAGCACAAGAATGAAACGAGAAAGAGTATTCATCATATTACATGTAATTAACGAGACCACCGTACCCCGAATCGCTACTAAAACCGTTCGCCCATGAGCCAAGAACACCAAATTGGCCAAGGAGAAGAAGCAGACCGATGCCGATCAACATCCACGCACCGACTTGCGACAAGAGAGGCACATAACGCTCCAGCGTTTTCACATAAGTGAAGGCGGCGCCGTACATATACGCAACGATCAAGAATGGTATGCCGAGTCCAAGTGAATATACCCCAAGAAGGAATGCTCCATGGAGGGCGGTCGCGGAAGTTGCAGCTAAAAGAAGTATTGTCCCAAGTATCGGACCGATGCATGGACTCCATCCCAGTGCGAAAAGAAAACCGAGCGCAAACGCACCAGGGCGAGTTCCCGGGTGGATCATTTTAGGGAGTGGTTTTCCAGAAAAAGAAAAGAGTGTCGGGAATTTTATATAGTGAAGCATCGAGAGCCCAAATAGAATAATGATAATTCCTCCCACCTGCGCAAGTTCTTTACGGTAAAGGATGAGGAAATTTCCAAGCATCCCCGATGCAAGTCCGTAGACCATGAAGACCATCGTAAAACCAAGTACAAAAAATACTGCCTGAGAAAACAGAGACGGATGTGCGGGGGAATTCTTATTATTCGCACCTCCAATAAATGCGAGATAAGCAGGGATGAGCGGCAGCGTACAAGGAGCAAGGAACGTAAGAAGTCCTCCCAGTAATGCGGAAAAAAAATTTACATCGATCATGTCTTTATTGTACCACCATAAAAAAAGTTTTCAGCAAGAGTAGCCAAAAAGACCCCGCATTTCGGTGCGGGGTCTTAAAATAAAAAACATAAAACCTAGTTTTCGTCACGCGTCTCATTGCGACGCCCAGACGGCAGAGTTATCGGCAATTCAGCGAGAGAAAGATTGCGTGGCTTCATTAAGAGCGGATGAGCATCGTTCATGTCGCTCCCAAGTGAGACCTTCTGCGCGACCGCCCCCGCAATGCGACGATTCTCCTCCTCCTGTTTTTCGAGTACGTTGTATACGTACATGACCTTCTTTACATAGAGATAGTCTTCAGCGGAATACTGAGAAAGCCATCTTTTTGCACGCGTTGGACCCATGTTGTACGCAACAAGTGCCTCCTGCATATCAAAACCATAACGCTCATCCAACTCCTTGAGGTATTTTGTTCCCGCAAGAATATTCTGGAATGGATCATTTGGATCTTTTGCCCCCATTGCACGAGCAGTGCCTGGCATAAGCTGCATAAGGCCACGTGCACCCTTATGAGAGACTGCGGACTGCTTACCCTCTGATTCAACAACAATGACCGCAAGGATCATATTCTTGTCGTAATCATGGAGAAGCGATGCAATATTGATTATCTCTCCATAATTATTCTTTGCCTGCTTGGCAAAATCTGGAGCGTTCTGCTTCAAATATGTGAGCGGCGCAGCAGAGCTTGTGAGAGGAAAAAAGACTCCGAGGAAAAAAGCGACCGAAAGAAACAGTGCCTTTTTTTGAAAGGGTCGGCGTGACCCCGTCTGTTCACCAAAACTATCATTCAAAACCATAAAAGTATTTCAGATTTAATTATTAGCTCGCACCAATTCCTTATCTGCACAAATTATTGACCCATCAGTGTTAATGTATTTATAACACCATATATTTATAAATAAGTCAATGACTTTGGGTACCCTCCGTGGGCACCCAGCAATTGTACTTAGGCACCCCGGAAGGGCAACAACTATTCTCCACAGTCAAAAATATCTTTATATAACAACATATTTTTATAGTTCCGTGTATGATGATCTTTTTACAGAGGTAAGCAGCTAAAGCAAAAAGTATTTGACATGTTTATATAAAATTTGCATAATACACACAAAAGCGTTACAAAATAAGGCTGAAATCAATTTTTGAGGTTTTACAAGCAAGTCTATGGTCGTAGCGACCTACCTCAAAACCATAAAAAACGCCTTTACTTATAGCTCTTTTGGTATTACCATGATGACTAATCGACCGCACTTCGCGAACTAGCACGATCACGCAATGGGAGAATTATCGACAATTTTTGTATATATCTTACTTTTTCTCACCCTCTATTTTGAGGTTTTTTTGCTTGTCACCTATTTTGAGGAGAGTGAGAATTTTACACGAACAACCCTGCCTGAGCGATCAAAAGAAAAATACCCCAGCGTCACCATCGTAGTCCCTGCATGGAACGAAAGCGCAACGATCGAAGGTACGATCAATTCCCTTCTGAAGCTTGATTACCCTAAAGATCTCCTCCAGTTTTATATCATTGACGATGGCTCGACCGATAACACATTTGAGGTGGCCAGAAAATTCGAGGTAAATCCACAGGTTCACGTCTTCACAAAGGAAAATGGCGGAAAACACACTGCCCTTAACTTCGCTATCGCTCACTCGACGTCAGAGCTTATCGGCTGCTTGGACGCCGATTCATTTGTCGACGCAAAGGCGCTCAAAGAGATAATTCCTTACTTTGACAACGAGGTGGTCATGGCGGTCACCCCATCCGTTCAGATCCACAAACCAGACAATATACTTCGAAAACTCCAAGCAACTGAATACATGATCGGCGCATTCACCCGAAAGGTCTTTTCGCGCATCAACGGCCTCTATGTTACGCCAGGTCCATTCTCTATATATAGAAAAAATATCTTTGAAAAGATCGGGGGGTTCATTCACGCCTACGGAACAGAAGACATGGAAATGGCACTACGCATGCAAGCAAATCGTATGAAAATAGAGAATGCACATACGGCATTCGTTTATACTGTTGCACCAAGAACACCGCACGCACTCTACAAACAGCGCGTGAGGTGGGTTTCGGGATTCCTTAAGAACGCTTTCTTTTCATATCGACACATGTTCTTGGATAAAAAATATGGCAACCTTGGATTACTCGTACTCCCCTTTGCCTTTGTCTCGATATTCATTGCAATATTCTTTAGTGCGCTCTACGTAAAAAGTCTTATCACTCTTGGGTATGAAAAATATATCGAATACTCGGCAATTGGGTTTCATCCAGGATTTCATTTGCCACGATTCGACTGGTTCTCTCTTGATGTTGAATTCCGCACACTCATCATCTACATCCTCTTCTTTACGACGCTCTTCTTTGTATTTATCGGTATTCGCATGGCAAAGAATCGCTTCATTCTCTCCCTTGATATGTTCTACTTTCTTCTTCTTTATGGAATGATCGCACCATTCTGGCTCGTACGCTCTCTGTATAATCTTATTACTGCAAAAGAAGCGAGCTGGCGATAATATCGATTTTGCGATAGAACTCATCTATAATACACACCATGCACCAAGGAATCAGTAACAAAAAATACGCACTTGTCTTTCTTATAACGCTCGGAATATTCGCGCTTGTTTTCTTGTTCTCAAATTACCTCTACAACACGCGCATTGCGCAAGTAAAGAGCATGGAGGACAACATCAACCAGAACATCCTCGAATCCGAGATACAGTACGCCCTTCTTGCCGATGCTCCATGCGATGCAACCGAAGAAGGAAACCCCCTTCAGATCGATGAGATGAATTCTCTTGCAAAACGCCTCTCTTACCTCGAGGACCAACGCAGCACGAATGATCCTGAGGTCGTAAGTCTTAAAAAATATTATTCACTTTTGCAGGTAAAGGATTATCTCCTCATCCGTGAGCGCGCAAAGCAATGCGACGAAAAACCACTTTCGATCATCTATTTCTACTCGAATGAGGGCGACTGTGAGGATTGTAAAAAAATGGGATATGTACTTACTTCAATGCGGGAAGATTATGACAAACTTCATATCTACGCCTTTGATTACAATATCGGACTCTCGGTCATCGAAACCCTGAAATCCATCTACAAGCTCGAAGACCGTTTCCCTGTGCTTATCATCAATCGTAAAGCATATTATGGATTCAAGACTCGCGCAGAAGTTGAGGCACTCTTGCCGGGGCTCGAGAAGACTCATGCGACCTCGACAAAAGCGACAACAACGAAAACGACTGATTCGAGATAATAAAGCGCAATATAAAAAAACGAGCTTATTCAAGCTCGTTTTTTTATATTAACAAGATGATCACTCTTCCGTTGTCTTTCCATCAAAATGCTCTTCATGCTCCGGAACATCCGCTTTTGTGGCGTGAATGGTTCCATCTCTATGCTCTGGTGGCGTGTATATCGTATACAATTTTAGTGGAGCCTCTTCGGAGTCGTTGATAATATTATGCTTCGTCCCCGCAGGGATGATCACCGCATAACCATCTGCGACATGTTGCATTTCTCCGTTCAACATGACCGTTGCAACACCATGATCAACGCGAATGAACTGATCAAGCTCATGTGTTTCTTCTCCGATTTCCTCTTTTGGAAAAAGTGACATGAGCACCAGTTGCATATGCACAGACGTATAGAGCACACGGCGAAAATCAGTGTTCGCAACAGTTTCTTCCTCCAAATTCACAATGTATCCCTTTTTCATAAAAAATATGTAATAACGAATAAAACCATCCTTACTTATCATCCTCACGATAAAGAATATCTCCTGCGCCTGATGAGAACTCATAATCAGCGAGTTGCTTCACAAACGCATCGTACGCGCCCTCAGTAAGACCATACCGACTTCGCGACTCAGCAATGAGCTGAACGATCTCATCTCGCACTCCCCACGGAATGCTATTTCCGTGAGTATTTGCCTCAAGCTCACGAAATTTTGCCTTGATATTCTTGATCGAGATCAAATTTGAGACCAAGCGTTTTACCTGCTCTTTCATTTCAAGCCGAAAAGATTCATCCATCTGTGCAGGCAGCGAGAGATGTTGATAGAGCTCGCGCAATCCTGCTTCCGCATCAGCGGTTTCCTCGGCAGTGAGCCCAAGATCAAGGACTTTTGTCTGCAAGTCGACATAGCAACTCATGACATGCTCTTCTTCGGGAGTATTTTCAATAGGCTTGCGATATGTCTCACGAATACCGCCAGTTTGTTCTCCTTGAACTTTTTCCACACCAACAGGTGATTCTTCGTTCATAAGTTATATATTATCAGAAAAGTATAGCGTTTGTCTTATTGCACAAAAATGCTATGATAGCGCTCACATTCCAAGCACGTCTGAGGAATGCGAAATGTAACACATTGCGAGATCGTCTAATGGTAAGCAAAGCTTTTCAGCATCGCTCCCTCGGAAATCCGAATATGCTCATTCACAACTTCGTACGCATCGCTGCGGGATCGTCTAATGGTAGGACAGCGGACTTTGAATCCGTCAATCTAGGTTCGATCCCTAGTCCCGCAGCAATGCGTGTGAACATCACACATTCGCACTTCACTCACTCGCCCACCAATAGGACAGCGGACTTTGAATCCGTCAATCTAGGTTCAATCCCTAGTCTCGCAGCAAAAATTATCATTTTCCCCGGTGTGGAAATTAATTTTCCATGATAACATATCCGTTACATGGCAAAAAAAACACAAAAAGGATGTGCGCTATTTTATTCACACGATTTCTATTGTGATTGGATTAGTCCTCGTATGGCGTGGTATTTGGCATTTTCTTGATGCTGTAGATGTGTGGATGT
>DAIUCR010000003.1:39813-48665 GCA_036846065.1 Patescibacteria group bacterium
GTCCTCGTATGGCGTGGTATTTGGCATTTTCTTGATGCTGTAGATGTGTGGATGTTCGGTGGGCACGGTGCATGGACCTCCATTGCAGGAATAGTTATCGGACTACTTTTGCTCTATATCCCAGATGGAGACCTGAAAGAAATAGAAAAATTATAAAATAAAAAAGAATCTTTTTTATAACAATATATGTCACAAACAAAAATAATCATCTCAGCTGTTGTTACACTTATCCTGATCGGTGGCGGATATATTCTCTTTACATCAAACAAGGCAGGTTCAAACGGCACTCAAGTGGAGACTGAGGTGACTCCGGGGGGAACAGAAGTAGTAGTAACAAGCGGTAAAAAGATGGCCTTTTCGGAATTCATGAAACAAGGTGGCTCATATAAGTGCACCGTAACACAAAATGTGAACAATACTGACACAAAAGGCCTAACATATATAGATGGAAGTATGATCCGCGGAGAATATAACATCTCGACACAAGGAATGAGTATCACCTCAACCCTGATCGTGCGCGACGGTTATACCTATACATGGACCTCAATGGCCCCATCGATGGGATTCAAAGCAAAAGTGGTTGAAAGCACGGAAGCAGACGCAAATACAGGAATGTCTGGCACTTATTCATTCGACGCAAACGAGATCGGCGATTATGACTGTGCGCCATGGACCCCAGACGCGAGGATGTTCACTCTGCCCACAGGAGTTACATTCACCGAAATAAAATAACGCAAGCCTATCAATCCTCTTTTTCGATCAGACCGTCTTTGAGCCAGATCACTCGATCCATGTATTTTCTATCCTCAGGCTCATGCGTAATCATGATGATGGTCTGATTGAGTTCCTTGTTCAATTTTTGAAATAGTTGGTATACCACCCCCGTTGAAACAGTATCGAGATTCGCCGTCGCCTCATCTGCAAAGAGTATTTTGGGACTGTTGATAAGCGCACGCGCAATGGCAACTCGCTGTTGTTCACCACCTGACATTTCTCCAGGGTAGTGATGGAGTCTCTCCCCGAGCCCGACAAGATTGAGAAGTTCTGTCGCCCTCTCCTTGTGCTCTGCACCACCAAGAGCCATTCCAGGGAAATAGACGTTCTCGAGTGCGGTAAATTCAGCGATAAGTGCATATTCTTGGAATACATACCCTAAATGCTTAAGACGAAACAGTGTTCGCTCAGCATCAGAAAGCGCGAGAACATCAACATCATCAATCGTGACCGTGCCTGCCGTCGGAATATCAAGAAGACCCAATTGGTGCAGAAGTGTTGACTTGCCAGATCCGCTTCTCCCCATAAGCGCCACGAACTCCCCCTTTTTTATTTCAAACGAAACACCCTTCAATGCATGCGTTGGAACTTCTCCAGGATATGTTTTTGTAAGATTATTTACTTTAATCATAGTGAATATATTAACCCCAGATCGATCTTAGAATATTCTGTCTCGCTACCATTTTTGCAGGAATGAATCCCGCGAAGATACCCGAAACAATAAGACTTATGATATTAATAAAGATCTCAAAAGAAGTGTACACCAAGCTTGCGTTTCCAAACGGCATCGGAATCGGTCGCACTTGAAGAAGTGGGACAACCACGAAAAATACTATCATTAGCCCAAACATCGTTCCTAGTACGACATAGAAAAGCGACTGAAGGACGTATGATACTTCAATGATGCTTTCTTTGATACCAATTGCTTTCAAAATACCGATCTGTCTTCGCTTATTCACCGCATTCACATAGATCATCACAAAGATGGTTATTGCCGCGACAATGATACTAATAACACTCACAATGAGCGCAATGATATTGAAAGCATCGACGAGTATTCCGACGGTACTCAAGCGGTTCGTGTATTTCTCAATTTTAAGACCGGGAGTCATCGCGGTTATCTGCTCAACATATTCATCGAGTGTTCCGCGACCAAGATCGACTCTCACCATGATTTCCGATGCATTGTCGTATACGGAGAGTATAGACTCGGCTTCCTGTGCGGATATAAATGCTGTTCCTCCCACTGACCCACCCATACTGATCTTAAAAATTCCTCTTATTGTGTATGTTCGCGTAACGCCATTTGAATACGTTACCTGAACTTTATCACCAACAATAGCACCACCAAGATCTGATGTTTGCTTTGTACCAAAACCGCCAGAAAGATTTGCACCAAGCACAATCTCATCATTTTTGAGATTATCAGGGAATTCACCGGAAACGATATTTTTATACACCGTAAGAATCTTCTTTTCTTCCAACTGCGTTACGCCGACAGTGGGTGCGGAAACTCGCTTGAATTCGCCCATTTTTTCTTTATCATACGCAAATGAACCGCCCAACTGATAGTGCCGAGCAGTTCCGACAACTCCGGGAATTGTTTCAATTTGCGCGCGCACCTTCTCCTGATTCAAGATAAATTCTTTGGTGGTGGGCTTCTCTTGTGGCATGACAATAATGTGAGCGGTCGAATTATCTATCATCGATCGCATTATTCCTTCAGAGAAACCATTAAGAAAACCGGAAACGAACATTAAGTTGAAGAAAGAGAGGGATAAAATAAAGACAGTGAAGACCGCGGTGGATTTATTACCTCTCGTGATAGTTTTATAAGCAACGAAAAATGCTGTTTTTATATCAAGCATAGGCATAATCTATTTTTTCTTTTTTTCAGCGCCGAGGATTATTTGCTCCCCAACAGAAATACCCGACAGGATCTCAATCACCCCTTTATCGTTTTCAATACCCGTAACCACCTCTCTTTGCACCACATTCTCTCCCTCCAACACTTGCACGATTTTTTTACCATTTTTATCCTGAACAGCGCTCGCGGGAACAAAGAGCGTGTCTTTTGAGGTGGCGGTATTTATCCATACATTTGCAGTCATGCCCGAGCGAATGCGCTCATCGACATCATTAAATTGGACTGTTGCCTGATAATAAACGGCTCCACCAATAATTGTTTCTGCGGGATCAATAGCAACTACCTTTCCACCAAATTCCTGATCTTCAATTGCATCAAATGTGATTCTCGCGTGCTGTCCAATGCGAACATTTACGATCTTATCTTCAACAACATTCAACTTTATCTGAAGAGCTCCGCCGCTCGCAAGCGACACAATGTTCACATCCGGCCCAACCATTTCACCAACCTCACCACGCACACTAGTTATGACAGAAGACACTGGTGCATAGATCATCATGTCTTTTCTTTGCACTTCTATTTTTTCAAGCGAAGCTTCCGCTTGAGTGATCTGTGCCTGATATACCGCGATATCCGAAGATCTCACTGGTGCGGTCTTGAGCGCAAGCTGAACTTTGGCTGTTTTAAGAAGTGATTCTTTTGTACGTAAATTTTCCTCCGCAAGAAGAAGACTTGAGACAGCAGTATCGACGTTTGTTCTTGCAGAAGAGATGTCTGTCTTCCATTTATCAATAGTAGCTTGAGTGATCTTGGTATTTGAGGTGAGTACGTTAACAATGAGAGCCTCATTAGCAAGAAATGCCTTGACCTGTGCTGTATTTTTATTCGCAAGAGTGGATGCAGACACAAGGTCACTCTCCACAGAGATGGAATCGAGCGATTCGCTCCATGTGTTCAACATTGATTCAATGAGGACCCTCTCCCCTTCAACGTCAGCCTCAAGTTGCATGTCATACGGAAAATTAAATATCAATTGAGGTGTGGATGTCTTTGGATTATCAAATAGCTGATCAGACTTTGCACGCACTGCATCGTCAGACCTCGCATAGACACCGCTGATCTTATCGATAAGATTTCTTTTTGCATCAAGAACCGACTGCTCAGCATTCAGCACTGCCGTTTCAGAAATACTCACATCTTCAGGCGAGGACCCATTCAATAGTTGACTTAATTTTGCCTTTTGCAGATCTATCCCCGCTTGCATCTCTTTCACCTGAACATCAAGTTGTGTGGTATCTTGTTTGGCAAGAAGTTTACCAGCTGATACTTTTGCGCCAACTCTCGCATCCAGAAGAACGAGTTTGCCACTTCCCTTGAAACGCAGATCGATCTTTGTTGGCGATTCAACTTTACCACTCGCCGAAACTTCTTGAGTAATATCACCTCTCTCCACGGTCGCAAGCACATACGGCGCAGCACTAAGACGCTGTAAGAAAAACACTATACCGATGACTAAAACGACAGCGAGCCCCGAAACGACAAGTAAAGTTTTCTTCTTTAAGATATGCATAAAAAAATAAATCTACAGATACTACCTTATAATCTCATCAAAGTTCATAATAAAAAATATCTTTACGAACAAGTTACTTTATGATAAAGTAATTTTCCATGGAACGCAAGAAAGCAACAGATCAACTCATTGTATCAATACACAAAGAAACTCGAGCAGCTACACTTTTTGTACACACAATATCTGAAATCACAAAAATACATTCTACTGACATACGCTGTCTGGAATTTTTAAGCGAAGTTCACCTAGCAACGGCCGGGGACCTTGCTAGAGCAACGGGGCTTACTACGGGTGCAGTGACCGCAATGATCGACAGACTAGAAAATGCTGGTTTTATAAAACGCGAAAGGGATAAGAATGACCGAAGAAAAACAATTGTTAAACTTCTAGGAATCCCAAGCAAATTAAAAGAAGTGCGTGAAATGTTTTCAAAACAAATACCCAACATTCTTTCGGGATATACGACTGAAGAATTACAGCTGATCGCGAACTGGAATATGAAGATGGCTACAATATTTCATGGCAAAATAAAGAAACTCAACGATTTAAAGTAAGGATATATTCGTGACATCCTACCCTAATTTTAAATTGGAGATAATACGATGAAAGAAAAACCTCCCCGAGCTTGTATTAAGGGTGAAGGGGTCGAAATTAATCATCGTTAAGAACAACAATTATATGAACAAGAAACTATTAGGACTGGGGGTTGCAGCACTCGTTTTAGGAGGAATCGGCGTATCTGCAGGCACTGCACTTGCATACCGAGGGGATCCAAGCGTAAAGGGTCCAAATTACTCAGTAGAGCGCCATGAGGCGATGGAGAAAGCATTTGAGAACAAGGACTATGCCGCATGGAAGACACTTATGCAGGGGCGCGGACGAGTGACACAGGTCGTCACACAAGAAAACTTTGCAAAATTTGCCGAAGCACATGAATTGGCAGAGCAAGGAAAGATCGCCGAAGCAAAGCAGATCCGTAACGAACTCGGACTAGGGCTTGGCCAAGGCGCCGGACGCGGAATGGGTAGACACATGAATCGCTAAGAACAAAGAACCTCACCCGCAAACTAAACCCCGAGCAACGAATCGGGGTTTAGTGCATAAATGGGTAATGACGAGTAGAATTTTTATATGGATGAAAACGAAAAACTTTCCGATGAAGAAATAGTTGAAAAAGTTCGATCAACAGATCGCGATCTTTACGCTATCATCATCGAGAGATATCAAGGCAAACTCCTTCGTTACGTGACGCACCTCATAAAAGACGAACACATGGCAACCGATGTCGTTCAAGAGTCATTCATCAAGGCTTATATCAATTTGAATGGTTTTGATACGAAAAAGAAATTTTCGAGTTGGATATATCGTATTGCACACAACGAAGCCCTCAATATCGTCAAAAAATATCCCAAAGAGGTTCCCCTTTTGGATAATGTCGACTTCGCAAGCAACGAAGATATCGAAAAAGAATTTGAGCAAAAAGAGACCGCCGAAAGAGTGGAAAAATGCTTGGGAGAAATACCGATACTCTACTCCGAGCCGCTCACGTTGTATTATATTGAGGAGAAGTCGTATGCAGAGATCAGCGACATCTTGCGTATTCCAATGGGTACTGTCGCAACACGCGTGAGTCGAGCAAAAGTGTTAATGAAACACATATGTCAAAAGAACTAAACAACATCACCAATACAGTCATGGGAAAGATCCATGAAGGAAAGATAAAGACACGCCCAAAGATATATTTTATTTTGGGATCACTCCTTGCTTTTTTAGGGTTAGTATCTTCGATAGTAGTATCGGTCTTTCTTCTTGGATTAATGCGCTTCCTCTCTCGAGCCCATGGTCCCATGGGAGAATACCGACTTGAGCAAATACTTCTAAGTTTCCCATGGTGGGCACCGGTTTTTGCCGCACTTGGACTCATCTCCGGAATATGGCTACTGCGACGTTATGATTTTTCTTACAAAATAGATTTCAAGATCATCATTGCGAGTTTTATTCTCGCGATCATTAGCGCGGGGATCTTTATTGATATGACTGGACTCAATGACTCGTGGGTGCGACGTGGACCAATGAAAGGAATGATGCAAAAATACTTACAAGAAGATGGCACACAATTAAATAGTGGTTGGGGTAGACGCAGCGGAAATTGGTAAGAATATGAAGAAAAACGGCTAATCTTATGGACATAGTGAATATCGTGCAGATAAAGTTAGGTAAAGGAGGTATTTATTGCTAGAGTGACACTTATCGATTAGAAAATTAGTCACTTCTAGCTGGTATTTATTTAATAAGAAGACTTCAAACATGCAGGACGATACAAACACAACAGACGCAGCAGTTGTAGCAGATGTAGTAGCCACAGAAGAGGAGACAACAGTAGAAGCAGAAGTTGCTCCAGCAGAAGGAGCAGTGGAAGAGACAGAAGCTGCTGCATAACGTAGCATTTCCAGAAGTTTACAAAACCCCCAAAAGGGGGTTTTGTTTTCATCCGCAATGACAAAAATATCTGAAAATAAAAAATCCCCAACACATAAATGCGCTGAGGATGAATGAATCCTACCTGAGGACGGGTTGAACGGTTTCAACGATAGTAAGCAGATCTTCATTCGAGTAACGAGGGCGAACGATCTCCCTCCAATCACTTTTCCATGGAGGAGATTCTGTTGGACGAATGATGCGCACCCAATTCACGTTTGAAGCGACTTCTCCCGTCTTTGGATTTCGGCGGGTGTAGTGATCAATTTGACCGTTAAATACCCATTCTTTCGGGTTCTGCGAAAAATGTAACTTCTTGAATGCCACCTGAGACAAGCGTTCGATGCGTACCTGAAATGCACGCATCACTTCCCCGTGACAAACAATGATGACTTTTTGTTCGCCACACTCACGATGAAGAGTCTGAAGCACTCGATCGACGCGCAAACAAAGCTCAGCAAAAGATTCGCCACGAGTAGGACGCCAAAAGAATGGCTCGACATCACGACGCTCTAGCTCATCCGCAAATTTTCCATTACGATCGGTATCCGAAAAAGTTTCAAGCACCCCCCAATCACGCTCGGTGATATAAAAATCAGAAAGCCATTCCGCGAATGGAAGATCGAGCAACCCCGCAGTTTCCATCGCGCGAAAATATTCCGAGGTGACACATCGATCAAAGAAAGGCTTCGATTCACCAAACTCCTCTCTAAGCCATTTGCCCGCCTGTATCGCCTGCCTTCTCCCTCGCTCAGTGAGTCGAAAGCTTGCAGTATGACGCTTTTCGAGCTCGCGTACCCCCCTATCATCGCCTGTCTCTGAAAGACGCTTCGCCGCATTTCCCTCCGATTCTCCGTGCCGTACCAAAACAAGATCTATTGGCAATGTCATAATAAAAGAACTCCTTATATCACATGTCTTCAGTAACTAAGCCAAAAACTTATTCATATGTCAATCGACACCGCATGATAGAATAACCATATATGTATTTCGTTTATATCATCAAGTGTGCCGATAATACGCTCTATACGGGCATCACCACAGACGTACAGCGCAGATTTGAAGAACACAAAAATGGCGCAGGGGCGCATTACACAAAAGTACGCGGAGTCAAAAAACTCCTCTACACAGAAGAACATCCCGATCGTAGTAGCGCCCAAAAGCGTGAAGCAGCAATAAAAAAACTTCGTCGTGAACAAAAACTGCTTTTAAAAAACATATAAAAAAGTCGAGTATATCGCTCGACTTTTTGTCTTCACAAGATCACGAAAATTCTGATTCTTCTGATCTATATGGAACCAATTTTGCGATCACCGCACCATGACGAGTGACATACAACTCGCGATCATGTTGCCTGACGAAATCGATGATCGGACCCATATATTTCTTTAACTCAGTAACGGTTACACCAAGCCTTCCTCCGTCGCGTAATTCTGCGATGATCTCAGGTTCACAAAAGCGATTCATGAGTACTCTCCCTTGAGAAATGTGCCTACTTTGGAGCATAACGGACTACGGTCTCAAGGTCAACGCAGATGATAGAAAGAAGAGTCGTGAGGTCGCGGAGAGCAACATCACAACAACATACATTTTGAGTTTTGAGAAAAATAGGTTATGGTAATGACTCTAGCCCTGCGTATCGCACGGCACATATACCCAAATCATGTCACAAGGAGAAGTCATCATTAGGTTCGACGAGGTATCGTTTGAACACGGACACAATAAACCCATCTTAGAGGAGGTTAGTTTTTCCTTACGTCGCGGAGCAAAATTCACTCTCATGGGGCAGAATGGCGCAGGAAAAAGTACTATTTTCCAACTCATCACAAAAGGACTCAAGCCAGAGTCTGGAGATATTCATATCGGTAAAGGACTCTCTATCGCCATTGCACGACAAGTGATTCCTCGCGATCAACTCGACCTTACGGTAAGAGAATTCTTTGAAAAATGTTTCCCAAAGAAAGTTTATGATATTGACCCAAAGATCGATACGATTCTCGAAGTGGTAAATCTCCATGCACCACATGACAAGCTTATTAAAGCATTCTCGGGCGGACAACAAGCCCGCCTCCTTCTTGCTTCTGCGCTTATTCAAGATCCAGATATTCTTCTTCTTGATGAGCCAACAAATAATCTTGATAAGGCGGGAATTGCGCATCTGAC
>DAIUCR010000003.1:48765-65913 GCA_036846065.1 Patescibacteria group bacterium
GGAGGAAATATGCGTGCACTCGCAAAACGTATGCGTGAAAAAGCGGCAGACATGGAGGAAGAGAAAGTTGATGTTCGCAGAGAAGACAAGACCATTCGTCCATTTACCATCCCTGCACAACCAGAAATAACCGGAGATGTCATCACCATATCAAAGATGACAGTCATCAAAGACCACAAACCGAAGCAAAAAACTGCGCACGTCGCGCTCCGTAAGAATTACCACCTTCTTCTTGCTGGTCCAAATGGTATAGGAAAAAGTACACTTCTTGAATCTCTTGCATCAGGGAGAGCGGAAGGAGTCGTTATTCACCCTGATGTACGCGTCGGTTATTATCGACAAGACTTTTCGACACTTAATTTCGAGGATACTGTCTATCAATCACTCGCGGGAGTTATGGGTGAGGTGAACGAGGAAAGACTTCGTGCCGTCGCCGCAGGTTTTTTGATCACCAAAGAACTTGTCTACACAAAGATCGGCAATCTCTCGGAGGGACAAAAGGGATTGGTGGCATTTGCACGTCTTGTCCTTGAACGCCCAGGACTACTCATTCTCGATGAGCCGACAAATCATATCAATTTCCGACATCTTCCGATCATTGCAAAAGCACTTGATCAATATGAAGGTGCAATGATACTTGTCAGTCATGTTCCCGAATTCGTAAAGCAGATCCGCATCGATGAGATCCTTGATCTTGATAAATAGGATCACCACTACTTAGGTCTTTCGTAGTGCCAATGCCACGGCTCGAACATGATTCCGAGTTTGTTCTTTTTTGGATACGAGAGATGGAATCCGAATTCATTCCCATATTCGATCAGCCAATGATATTCTTTTGTTTTTTCAAAATCAGGCAATTTCCCTTTTCCTTCTTTTATCGTGATGAAATCTACAGCCTGTCGCTTTGAAGCACCATGCTCACTATATCCGGGAAGCGCGACACGCTTAAGGGTTTTTCGAAGATCAAATCCTGAAGAGATCAGATACTCAAGAAAGATGATCAGCTGATATGCACAAGAACGATACCCTGATTCAATGAACACCTTCCTGTCGATGTCGCGAAGCATTGCACGGTTCATTTCATGGTAAGCAGCATAAGCTGCGCGTGGGAGAAAGTGTGTCCCTGTTGAAATGGTCTTTTTTGTTTTTGGAACATATTGTCGCCGTACGATCACGAGATCAAGCGGAACTTCAGTTATTCCATGATATTCCCCCTTAAACCCGTACTGCTTCGGAGAAATAGCCAATATGCGCTTCACTAGAGCAATGTGCTCCTTTGGAAGAACACTATATAAAAGAGAGAGATCAATGATACGCACATGGGGATACTCTTTGCGCAAGGTCTCAAAGAGGGCCACCGACTCAATGATCTTGTTCTTATCTTCCGAAGAGAATTCCATATTACTCAAGTCGTGTTTCATTATTCCAACTCAAAAGTTTCCAAGTCTGTTCTTCTCTACTGAATTCACACAACGTCACTCCGGCATTTGAAATATCTGCATGCTTCTTGAATTGTCGAAAATCTTTTGGAGAGATCCCCTTCGGGAAAAGTATTCTTGCAATAATATGAAAAACAAAAAGTGAATGAGTAATAACGATGACTCGCTCTGAGGAGAGCTCCTCGAGCATCTGTAGTGCCTGCTCTGCTCGTTTTGTTGCGTCAAAAAAATTCTCTTCATCAGAATATCTCCAATTGGGATCATCCTGATTTTTAATTCGCAGATCATGAATACGAACACTTTCATCATCAGAGAGTGCTAACCCCTCTAATTCCTTCGGTGAAATAAGTTCCCGAAACACGGGTACGTAAGAAACATCTTTTTCTATTGCCTCAGCAATGATCTGTGCAGTTACTTTTGCGCGATTAAGGTCACTTGAAAGGATCCTGTCGACAGGAATATCTCTGAAGCGATTTGCGAGAGCACGAGACTGCGCAATACCCGAAGGAGACAACAACACATCAGGACCTTGGTGTACCATAGTTACATTCCCCTCCGATTCTCCATGTCTGACAAAATAGACATGCATAGGTTTGTTTGTGATTATTTATTTTCACCCGCGACACGAATAAGCGCCAACTCAACAGGAAGAGTGCGAATAGTACTAAAACCAATAAGCTTTGATGCATCAAGGAATTCCATGAGCACATGAGAATTGATACGTTTTTCTTTTGATAGCGCAAGTGTGCGGATAAATTCAAGGTCGCGAGGAGTGAATTCTTGAGCAAATTCCTTTTCCATTCCAGGTGCATAACGAAGCAGTAGAACTGCGCGCAAGCGCGCAAGGATCATCTTCAAATATACTTTCACATCGATATGATCCGACTCTGTCTGGCGAATAGCAGTGAGTCCAAGTTCAACATCCGAAGAATCGATCGCCTCAAGAACACGATTCACAAGATCTGCGGTAGGCGCACCAACAATGCGAGCAACAACATCTGCATCGGCAGTTCCTCCCTTTGTGGAGATCAACACCTTCTCGAGGACCGAAAGTGTGTCACGATAAGAACCATCACCGAACATGGCGACAATATCCGCGGAAGGTCCGTCGAGTTTTTGTCCCTCCTTCTTTGCAACCTCCGTAACGAAGGCTTTCAATTCTTCCATCTGTGGCTGCTGGAAAACGAAGCTCTGACATCTTGAAATTATTGTCTCAGGAAGTTTTTCTCTGTCCGTCGTCGCAAGAATAAAAATGACGTGTTCCGGAGGCTCCTCAAGCGTCTTAAGAAGTGCATTGAACGCTTCACTTGTAAGCATGTGCACCTCGTCAATGATGTAGACCTTGTATGGTGACTCAAATGGCATCGTCTGCACCGCATCACGCAACTCTCTTACGTCATCGATCTTACGATTTGATGCTGCGTCGATCTCATAGAGGTCTGACGGAGTGCAACCAACTTCTGTCGCAAAAATACGCGCGACCGTTGTTTTACCGGTACCGCGACCACCCGAGAAAAGATATGCGTGCGAAACGCTTTTATCCTTAATGGAACGCTCAAGGATACTAATGATCTCTTTTTGACCACGGACATCAGAAAACCGCTGCGGACGATATTTTCGATATAATGCGAGTTCGCTCATACGGCAATTATAGCAAAAATTAGAGGTAATAAAAACCGGCTCTATGAAGCCGGAATTTTATTGTTATTTATCGCCACCACAGGGTGATTCATTGCCTGGAGCCTCACAAAGCTCATCAAGCGCATGATTATGTTCACTTGAGGAAAGTTCATCCTTATGACAACAATCCTCCACACTCTTTCCACATGGACACTTTCCATTTGCATCGAGCATAAGTGGTTCTCCGGGAACAGCACACTCTGTATCATTTTTTATCTCAGGAGCATCGCCCGCACAACGACAACCTCCACCACAGCCTCCCGCACTCATTATTTCTTCTTTGCAACCTTCTTAACGGCTTTTTTTGCCGGCGCTTTTGCGGTTGCTTTCTTTGCGACTGATACTGCTTTCTTTGCGACCTTTTTTGCGGATTTCACACTCTTTACACCCGCCTTTTCAACTTCCCTCTTTACCTCCATCCAATTCCCTTTCAATTCTGCTGCAGCAGCTGCAAGATCATTCTTGTCGATCGATGCGACGCTCTCATATGCCTTCGAAGCCTCTCCGATGATCTTCTTCATTGCTTTCTCATCAAGCTTCTCGATTGCCTTCGCTTTCTTCATCACGTCAGTCTTAAGATCAGCTGCCCACTTATGCGCCTTTTTGCGATTCTTTGCAGCATCTTTTGATGCATAAAAATAATATCCCGCAGCAGCAGCTGCTGCACCTGCAAGTCCGAGACCAACACCCAATCCCACTTTTTTCTTATTTGACTTCGCCATATATCAATAACTTAATAATAACTACTCTTCATGCACAACTTTTCTCTTTCCTTGCTTGCGTCTTATGATACCCGCAAAAAAATCAGAAAAATGCTTGATCTTTGTACCTTCTTCGCGTAATTTTGTACGCAAAAGCATCAAGTCCTCTCTTATGTTATCACTCTCCGTTGAGACATTCTGCGCAAGATGATCAACACTTCTTAAAATGCGTACAAGATAATAAAGAGCGATAACAATGAACACACCAACAACGATCACCACAATAGTTGTGACAAAAAAGAAAACATCCATCTTTAAAAATTCAGACATAGTGTGTCTAAACATTATACCGCCCCATTCCCCTTCGTCGCAATAGAGTGTTTAGAAAGAAAATTTGCAACATATGCCTCAATATCCTCGATCGTCTCTGCTCCCATCAATTGAATACGCAACTCCTTTGCTCCATCAAATCCATTCACATAAGCCTTGTAGTGTTTCTTCATGACCGCAAAATTCTTTACGTCACCAAGGAGTTCAAGAAAAAGTCGAGTATGTTCAAGCATGACGCGAAAACGTTCCTCAAGAGGAATGGCCAAGTGATCAATTGATTCATTGAAATACCAAGGATTACCAAACACTGAGCGTCCGATCATTGCCCCATCCGCACCCGATTCCATAACTCGTTGCCTTGCATCTTTCATGTCAGCCACATCGCCATTCCCGATAATGAGCACTCCTGTGCCTTTCGCCATATGAACAACCTCTCTTACGTGTTCCCATCGCGCAGGTACGTCAGACATTTCTTTTCGTGTGCGCGCATGAATAGTGAGCGCAGCAGGTTTCGTTTCAAGTATCTTTGGGATCCATTCGTCGATCTCTATCTGATTGTAACCAACACGCGTCTTTACAGAGACAGGAAGGCCCTTGGAGCCCTGTTTTGCAGCAAGAATGACCTCTTGTGCCAATTTAGGATTCTTGATCATGGCAGCGCCAGCACCCTGTTTTTCAATACTCCGATCGGGGCAGCCCATATTAATATCAATACCATCGAAACCAAGATCTGCGATAAGCGACGCGACACGCTCGATATTCTCTGGCCTGCTGCCAAAGATCTGCGCCACGATAGGGCGCTCTTCCTTGGAATACATCAGATCACGAAGCAATGCCTCCCGACCAAGAGAACACAATCCATCGGCAGAAACAAACTCCGTCCACGTTACATCAGGTTTTCCATACTTTGCGAACATGCGACGAAAAGCGGCATCAGTGACGTCCGCCATCGGTGCGAGCACAAAAAATGGTTTTTCTAATTTATCCCAAAAGCCATTCGACATGAGAGTATTTCTAACACATTTCTCATGAAGACGAAATAGGGAGAAAGAAACCAAACTACGGAGTTGGTGGTTGTGGAAATACTGCGACTGGTTCACTAGGTATCTGAGAGAGCGCTTCATCAAGAGGTGATGCAGGAACTGATTGCAATGTTTTCAGTTCAGGAAAATCATCATAAGTGAACTCAAGCGATGCGCCCTGAGTAAGTTTTCCTCCGATGATCTTTTCTGCGACTTTCTGCTCAACAACCTCTTGAATTGCACGTGTCATAGGACGAGCACCAAAGTCAGGGTCAACGCCATGGAAAAGAACTGCGTCTTTCACCGCATCATTAATAATGAGATTGATACTTTTCTCACGTAAACGCTTTTGAAGTTTCTTGAGCATGAGCACTGCGATTTGCTCATAATCCTCCTGTCGTAAATGATGGAAAAGAATGATTCCATCAAAGCGATTAAAAAGCTCCGGCTTGATCTTCCCTCCCGCAATGATCTTGTCGATGATCTCTTTCTTTACTGTCTCAAGTTCGACGCCAGCCTTCATTGCCTCACGGATCTCTCCCGCACCGGCATTTGAAGTTGCAATGAAGATCGTATTACGTCCATTCACTTGACGACCTTGTGCATCATGGAAAATACCCTCATCAAGTATCTGAAGGAAGAGATCAAGGACCTTTGGATTGGTCTTCTCAAACTCATCAAGAAGCACAACGCCGTATGGCTGCTCTTTAAGCATTACAGGAAGAACACCTGGAGTCCCATCCATCCCACCGATCATGCGGTTGAGTCCATCATCACCCTGATATTCACTCATATCAAGGCGTGACATCGCATTCTCATTTCCAAAGAAAACAGTTGCGAGTGCTTTTGCGGTCTCCGTTTTTCCAACTCCTGTTGGACCCAAGAATAAGAATGTTCCGATCGGACGATTCATACTGCGCACTCCCGCACGAGCGCGACGCATCGCATTTGCAATGACATCAAGTGCCTGCTCTTGTCCAATAACGAGATCATGCATAAGTCCTTCGAGATTCTGCAGGCGCTCACGTTCATCTTCGGTAATATTTCCAACAGGAATATTTGTTTTCTCACGGACGAATTGCAACACATCAAGTTTCTTTACAAGATGTCCTCCACGAGAAAGCATCGATGGAGTAAGCTCAACCAAAAGATCGATCGCCTTATCTGGCATCACACCATCAGTGAAATAATTTTGCGCACTGCGAATGATCTCTGTAACAGCAGGATAGGTGAAATAAATAGGATTTCGACGCTCTGTATTCTCTGCGACTTCTTCAAGAATACGAATGAGTGACTCCTCTGCGGGCTCAGTGAGCACAACTTTCTCAAAACGCTGCATGATAGCATTATTTGGCTCAATGAATTGGTGATAGCGAGCGTTATCTGCCGTTGCAATGACTTGAATGGTCGTACCCGCAAGATAGGGATCAATGAGCGACATAACATCAGAATCAAGCGCGAGGCCACTACGAATGAATCCTGGAAGATCCTCGATAACGAGAATGACGTTTCCTGCTTTCACTGCGTCATTCATGAGTCGAATAAGTGCGGTCTCAAGTTCTTGCTTTGAGCGCATATTCGCGATGAATGATTTTGTGTTGAATGACATGACGCGCTTATGTTGTAGTGCGGGATTGATATAGCCATTCATGATATCGCGCGCAAAATCGAGCACAACGTCCATCTTTCCACTGCCATCTTCACCGACTAATATTGCATTGGCTTCTTTGCCACGAGAAAGCACCACCTCAAGCTGACGAATCTGTTCATTTCCATAAACAAAACGGAAATTCGACCCTCCACCAATGGCCTTCTTTGAAAGATCCTCGCTATATTTTCCAAGTACAAACGCGGAACCATACGCAAGCTCTGAACCAAATGACGTTGATTGACCAAGGGAGACCTTTCCCCAAAAACGTTCTTTTTGTTTTTGACGCTTGATCGCCCGCTCGACCCACTCTGCTGCACCAACAAGCTCTCGGTCACGTATCCCAAGCTCAAAAAGGAATTGGTAAAAATCAGGATCTTTTTCGATCAACACTTTTGATAGATCGAGGAGGGTGAATACATTATGCAGATCCGATTCGATCTCAGCGTAATTCACAACATGCGCACGATGAGCAAGGTACTCATCGATCGTTTGATCAGCAATACCGCAACGATGCATAATGGAACGACCATACGATGATCTGCAATATGCTTTCAGTAAGTCCCCATGCTTCACGTCATAGTAGATGTCACAAACCTCATAGTTTGGAGTCGTGTAAGGGGTTTGTGCGCCCGATTGCCCTCGCTCCAACAATCCTTCAACATAGTAATAATATGAACGCCCATAATACTGGAACATTTTCATGAGGAGCCACAATGAAAGTGCGATAAAGAATACGCCATTCCCAATTGGACTTTTTGCAGAGAGTGGTACAACAAACCCGCCAACAAAAGGGATCTTTTGCGAAAGTGCCACTTCTTCGGGTGGGGTCACATTGTCCGCCCCAGGAATGATGAGTGTCTTTTCAGGAACTGTGGTCGGGAGATTTTTTGGAATAGAAATTCCTTGTGCGAGTTTTGACTGCACGAAAGGAAGTAGCATTAAGACAACATAGACGACAATGACTGTCCCCGTAAGTATTGAAACAATACGGCGAGCTCGCACAGGCAAAGCATCATCAAGCACAATGGCACGATGGAAGCGATAGTTTGAGTCTCTAAAAAATCCTGTATCAAAGCCAAACATATTACGAAAGAAGTAACTGAATTCCATTAATAAAAAGATAGCCGATCAGAACAGGAAGCACGGTCCAAAGCAAGAAAAGCGCCACTCCAAAAGCAAAGACTATAGCAAAAAAGAAAAGGGCGATCACAAGAAGAGCAGTGCGAATGATCGTTCCCACGATACGCATGATGATATTCACGAAAAGATTCGCAAAAAAATCTTCTGGATTCTTGAGGATATTCACCTTATCTTCCTGTAGCCGCTTGAAAGGAGATATCCAACTCTTGAGCACATCAGGAACAGAAAAAATATGATTCACAAACCAAAGGTAATTTCTCCAAATATAAAGAATATCGAGATACGCAGCACTGTAATGCCAGATGAGATAGTCGCGGAATACCTTTAAGATAGACATAATATTATTATAGCATGCATCATTTCTGTTGAGCCAAGGACTAGTGATAAAAGATCTTATTCCCGAAACGAAGATCTACAACCTCTAGCGTGCTCAAACTCTCCTTTTCTTCTGAGATCGAAGCAAGTACCAAGTTCAAATTATTGATACTTTGCGTCGATGAAGCGGTGCTTGACCAACGTATATTCCATGGTCTTTCGGTCATGATCTCGTAATCATGCGCTCCGAGATATTCTATCTTCTTGGGAGTAAAACCCTCCTCACGGAGTGCATTCAAAAAATCTTGTGTGGCCAAAAATTCATCTCGAGGAAGAATGTGTGCACCAATGATATTTCCCTCGTGGAGTGCCGTATCGTGTGTCACAAAAATTGGGAAGAAATACCCGGAGTACTCTGGAGCGCGAGCAAACACATATCCTTCATCATCACCCAGATAACAAGCGGTGCCACTCTCTGTTGTTGTCGACATATTGGGGCATGCGAGTAACTTTGGGGCATACTCTTCGATTGAAATAACGAGATGCTTGCGCAAAACTACTTTCATGCTTACCGACTTTACTCGCCCATCAAGAAGGTAGATATCTCTCGTCATGTGTCCCCTTGGATACAAAAGCGAATTATTTCGATCGATCCTAAAAAGGAGTTTTTGAGCTAATGCATCACTCGCAAGAGCATCGATCTTCTCCTTGTCGACCGCATATGCGCCAAGTACCTCGATACTGTCGATGCGAAATATGTCACGATGGGAAAGCCATGCGGAGGCGGTAAAAAAAAAGTATGCAATGATCATTCCATACCCCATGTGCTCAAAAACAATATCAATATTTCTGCTTCGCGCGCGAACAGACTTCAGTGTCTTTCGTCCCAAAGAAGGCATGCCCGAGGTGGGCTATCCGATGACGGATTTGCCCATGTAAGGTTGCAGTGCTTCCGGAATACGGATAGTGCCATCTGCATTCTGATAATTCTCAACAATAGAAACAAGAATGCGCGGTGTCGGAATAGCGGTACTGTTGAGCGAGTGCGCGAAACGCAACTTCCCCTCTTTGTCGCGATAACGCGTATTCAATCGACGAGTCTGGAAATCATGGAAATATGATGCGGAACTTATTTCGCGATATGTATTTTCTCCTGGAACCCAAAGCTCGACGTCATACTTCTTTACTTGACCCAAGCCAAGATCGCCACCACAATTCGTGACGGTGTGGTATGGGATACCAAGAAGTTCAATGAACTCTTCGGTGTTGCGATTGATCCATTCATGAAGCCTTACTGATTCTTCATGATTTGCCTCACAGAGGATCACCTGTTCCCACTTAAAGAATTCATGCACACGAATGAGTCCGCTCGTATCTTTGCCGTGCGCACCAGCTTCTCGTCTGAAACATGGAGAGAATGAGAGGAATTTGATCGGGAATTTCTCAAGCTCGATCGTCTCGTCCATATAATAACCCATCGTCGCAACCTCCGCGGTGCCCGCAAGAAAATCACCATCTTGGGTCTTATAGAGATCCTCCTCTCCCTGAGGGAGATATCCCGTACCCATGAAGGTCTCTCTGCGCACAAGAGATGGCACGATCATCGGAGTGAACCCCTTGCTCAAGAAATGTTTCATTGCAAGTTGCCACACCGCATTTGCAAGAAGCGCACCATCATTCTTCAAGAAATACCCACGAAAACCGGAGACCTTTGAACCACGTTCGAAGTCTGCCATGTCGTGCTTCAACATAAGTTCGATATGACCCTTGGGAGTGAAATCAAAATGCGTCGGCTCCCCAACTTTTTTCACTTCAAGATTTTGTGCGTCACTTTCTCCATCAGGCACAGAAATATCAGGGACGTTCGGGACCTGGAGCATAAGTCCGCGCCATGTTTCCATGACAGGTTTTAACTCCTCTTCTTTTTTCAGTAGCGTTTCTTTGAACACCCGCATTTCATCGATCATCGCTTGTCGCTCATTCGCATCAGTTGCCCGAGAGATCTTCTCGGTAAAACTATTTTGCTCAGCACGCATCGTCTCGACGGTATTAAGAAGCTCGACGCGTCTTGCTTCAACGGAAAGTAGTTCATCAACATTAAAATCAATACGCTTCTTTCTGGCTGCCTCCTTTATTAAATCGGGGTTTTCTCGGATGAATTTGATGTCTAACATGAGACAATAATATCAGAAGTGCTAAAATGAGCAAAATACATGCATTACTTCATTAAAAAACTTTCCGCAGAGGAATTTCCGCCTCAGCTCAAAGAGATCCCTCAGCCACCAAAAGATCTTTGGCAAGCGGGAACACTTCCCTCACCCGAGACGATACTCCTCACTGTTGTCGGCTCAAGAAAATACACAAGCTACGGAAAAGAAGCGTGCGAGCACATCATTGCCGGACTTCGCGGGTATGATATCGCTATTGTCTCGGGACTTGCCATTGGAATGGACTCGATCGCCCACGAAGCAGCACTTGCTGCGGGGCTACACACTATCGCCGTACCGGGTTCGGGACTTGATCAAAGCGTCATTTACCCACGATCAAACGTGCAACTTGCGCATCGCATCGTAGAAAGCGGAGGCGCACTCCTCTCTGAATACGCACCGGATTTTAAGGCGACACAGTGGAGTTTTCCGCAACGTAATCGCATCATGGCGGGACTCGCACACGCAACGCTCGTCATTGAAGCAGAACAAAAATCAGGAACTCTCATTACTTCTCGCATGGCCACCGATTATAATCGTGATGTCTTTGCTGTGCCGGGAAACATATTCTCCCCCACGTCCGCCGGACCACACATGCTCATCAAGCTCGGAGCAACTCCAGTCACAAGCGCAGAAGATGTTCTCCAGAGTTTTGGATTCTCCACAGAAGAAGAGCTCCTCGAACATGAAGTAGACACATCTTCACTTTCGGAAGATGAAGCAAGAGTCATAACCCTACTTCACGAACCACGCCACCGCGATCACATCATCGAAGCACTTGGGCTTTCTGCGAGTGATGTAAACATTCTTCTTATGAAAATGGAAATAGCGGGACTCATCAAGGAAACACCGGAGGGCATGAGGCGTGCATAAAATTCCCAAGCGCAAAAATGCTGGGGAAAAATTCACAAAAACCCGCATGCGCTTCATTTAATAGATGTGTGCTTCTCTATATAAGGAACAAGTCAGACTTGCGCAAAAAAAATCCATGTGTTACTGATAGGCACACATGAGTGGAGCCACAAAAGGAAAAACTATCGTGATCGTCGAGTCGCCCGCAAAAGCAAAGACGATCGAAAAATACCTCGGAAAGGACTATATTGTCCGTGCATCCGTTGGTCATATTCGTGACCTCCCAAAATCAAATAAAAAAGCCATTGACATTGAGGATAATTTTAAGCCTCATTATGAGATTAGTGTCGGAAAGGACAAGGTTGTCGCCGAACTCAAAGACATCGCCAAAGGTGCAAAAGAGGTCCTCCTTGCAACCGACCCCGACCGCGAAGGAGAGGCTATTGCGTGGCACATCAACGAAGTACTTGGACTGAAAAATGCGAAACGTATCGTTTTTCACGAGATCACTGAGAGCGCCATAAAAGAGGCGGTTGCCCACCCTCGCCCCATCGATGCGAACCTCAAAAGCGCTCAGGAGGCACGTCGCGTCCTCGATAGACTCGTCGGGTATGACCTCTCGGGAATCATCTGGAAGAAAGTGCGTTACGGCCTTTCTGCGGGACGCGTACAGTCCCCCGCACTTCGCATTCTCATGGAACGCGAGCGTGAAATTCGCGCGTTCATCCCGGAAACTTTTTGGCGCATCAGTGCAACCGTCATCGCAAAGAATAAGCAACTGGTTGAACTCTCTTGCTCCGAAGAACCAAGAGACAAGAAACTTGTTGATCGCATACTCAAAGAAGGAAAGGAGCGAAATTGGGTGATCCTCGACGTCAAAGAGACCGAAGTTGCGCGCCAACCACGCGCGCCGTTTACCACGTCCACACTCCAGCAAACAGCGAGTACGCGCCTCGGCATGAGTCCGTCACGCACAATGCAGATCGCACAGAAACTCTATGAGGCTGGACTCATTAGTTACATGCGTACCGACAGCACAAACCTTGCGGAACAGGCGAAGCAAGAGATCCTTGCGGTCATTACAAAGACATACGGACCAACACTTGCAGTCCCTCATGTCTACAAAACAAAAAGTAAGAACGCGCAGGAGGCACACGAGGCGATACGCCCCACAGATCCCGCAAAAAAGACAGCGGGAACAACTCCAGAACAACAACGCCTCTATAAACTCATTTGGCAACGTGCGGTCGCATCACAGATGGCCGACGCAACAATGCTTCGCACCAAGATCGTTGCGAACGTCGAAGGCTTAAGTGAACCTATTCCCGATTTCCATGCAAATGGTTCACGAGTACTTTCACCTGGATGGCTCTTGGCAGACCCCGATGCACAAGGTGAAGAAGTCATGCTTCCCGAAGTAGTAAAGGGAGAAAAAGTTACGCTCAAAGAACTTCACGCCGAAGAAAAACAAACCGAACCCCCATCACGCTACACTGAAGCAGGGCTCGTGAAAGAGCTTGAGAAACGCGATATCGGTCGTCCGTCAACGTATGCCTCTATTATTAAAACACTCATCGATAGAGGCTATGTCATAAAGGAAGGCAAGACACTCATGCCGACCGACACTGGTGATGTAGTGAGCTCATTCCTTGAGATGCACTTCCCTTCATATATCAGTGACACCTTCACCGCAGAGATGGAACAAAAATTGGACGATATTGCCGAGGGGAAACGCCTCTATGCAAAGACGCTCAAGGAATTCTATACTCCATTCCAGAAAGACCTCAAAGCAAAAGACAAGATCGATAAAGTAACCACACTCGGCGAAGCTGATCCGTCAATTCGCTGCCCAAAATGTGAGGGCAACATGATCATCAAGCTTGGAAAAAATGGGAAGTTTCTTTCCTGTGCAAAATTCCCCGAGTGTGATGGTGCACGCACGATAGACGGAAAAGAGCTTGAGGGACCAAAGCCTACGGGAGAAACATGCCCAGACTGCGGTAAAGGTGAACTCATGGAGCGAGAGGGTCGCTTTGGACGATTCATTGCGTGCGCAAACTACCCAAAATGTAAATACATCAAAAAAGATGCGAACTTGAATCCCCTCGTTTCAAGTGGTGTCGTCTGTCCGGTCTGCAGTAAGGGCGAGATGGTGGAACGTCGCGGACGATTTGGGATCTTTTGGAGCTGTGCAAATTACCCAACATGTAAACATGCCATCAAAGCAAAACCGACCGGCAATATCTGCTCCATGTGCAAATCACTCATGATGGAAGGAACAAAGACCATTCCTGAGCGTTGCTCGAACAAAGTGTGCCCCAATCACAATCCACACAAACTCGATAAGCCTGAAAAGGCAGCAAAAAAATCTTTGAAGAAAAAATAAGATATGTCACATATAAAAAAACCTACTGAATATGATCAGTAGGTTTTTGTTTCCGCCAGAATCTTAGCTGGCCATAAGTTCTTCAATATATTTACTTGCAGAAATGGTGGTATGAAGACCACTACACGAAGGACAGACCGGTGGGATCTTGGACGCCATATCAAACCCACCACAAATCCGGCAGAAATACATCAGTGCGCGATCCTCAGGCAGAGCATTCTCGTATGTCTTCACCATCAAGACTGCATTAAAAAGATGCGTGAGCGCATTTACGCCAATACCATCATCTTTTTCAACAAGTTTTTTCTTTGCATCCTCAAAAGAACATGCACTCATGTGAGCGATATCCGTTCCTGTTTTACCACAAAATAAACACACGCCATCAAACTCCTTGTCCATGGCATCCCCCACGAAAGTGTTTGCAAAATTACTGAGCTTGAGTATGATAACTTTTATGGAACGTGTCAAGACATTAGAAGAAATTACGTCAGTAATGCGCAATAAAGAGCAAAGATCTATTGCGCTCGTAAGTAAGGCGTACAATTTTTCTGAACAGGCACATCATGGTCAAAAACGTTACTCAGGAGACCCATACTTCCTCCATGTATCATGTGTCGGATATACACTCGCCGAAATGGGCATGGACGCAAATACGATCGCCGCAGGACTTCTTCACGACACAGTCGAAGATGCACACGTGTCTGAAGATGATATTGAACGAGAGTTCGGTAAGGAGATCCGCTTCCTCGTCGATGGTGTAACAAAACTTGGCAAACTAAAATATCGTGGAGCAGAACGTCACGTCGAAAGTCTACGTAAACTTTTCGTCGCTACCGCAAAAGATCTTCGCGTCATCATTATCAAGCTTGCCGATCGACTACATAACGTCAGCACACTCAAGCATGTCCCCAAAGAAAAACAAAAACGCATTGCAATGGAGACGCTCGAGATCTATGCACCGATAGCAAACCGTCTTTCGATAGGCAAGATCAAAGGCGAACTCGAAGACTACGCATTCGCTTTCGCCTATCCCGAAGAATATAAGAAAGTTCAAGACCTCATCAAGGAACGCAGCAAAGAAAATGATAAGCGACTTGAAAAGGTCTATCGCGCCATACAAGTAGAACTTGCAAAGAATGGGATCACGAAAGTGCACGGAGAATACCGAATCAAACGCACCTATAGCCTCTACAAGAAGCTTCTACGGCACAATATGGACATCAGTGACATCTATGACCTCTCGGCCATTCGCGTCATGGTTCCGACGATCGCTGATTGTTACCGCGCACTCGGCATCATCCACAGTGTATGGAGACCACTTCCGGGTAGGATCAAAGATTATATCGCCTTCCCAAAACCAAATGGATACCAAAGTCTTCACACAACGATATTCACCGGCGACGGAGGTATTGTCGAGATACAGTTACGTACCAATGAAATGAACCAAGATGCCGCATTTGGTATTGCGGCGCACTTTGCGTACAAAGAAAAGACGGACCCAAAGAAAGCAAAGGGTGGAACCCCGCGTAAACTCGACTGGGTAGGACAGATCTCTCAATTACAACACTCGCTTGATGAGAATAGCGATTATCTTGAGAACCTTAAGGCGGATTTCTTTGAAGATCGTGTATTCGTCTTTACACCAAGGGGTGATGTTGTCGATCTTCCGCGAGACTCAAGTCCTATCGATTTCGCCTTTGCGATCCATTCCGATATTGGCGAACATACATCTGGTGCAAACGTGAACGGAAAATTCGTCTCTCTTGATACGAAGCTCAAAAATGGTGACATCGTCGAGATCATCACCAAAAAATCGAGTAAGCCATCAAAAAAGTGGCTCGAATACGCACGTACAACACTCGCAAAAAAACACATTCGTTCCGTTCTTCACGAAGAAGACGAACGTAATCAACAATCAACTAGATAGCGAAGTTTGAAATAGAATAGAGCGATGGATCTTCCGCGTCACTACTATTTGCATCTTCTTTTTGCTCTAACTGAGGGCGGTCATCGTACGGTGCATGAAGAAACTCATCTTGAGAAACTTCGCCAATATGCATATCAGGCAGAGTGGGGGCAACATCAGATAACGTGATCGGCGTACTTGATTCGAGCATCCTTGCTTCCGTAACCGACGAAGAAGGGGTATTGTCTTGACCGCGAAGTGAGCGTACGATATTCAACTGATCACTCAAATGCACCTTATCAAGAAGCATGCGAAGATCGTCACTCGAGAAAAAATCGATGACCAACTTCCCTCCTCCAACTTGACGACGCTCAATTGAGACACGCGTCCCAAGTGACTCAGCAAGCTCGCGTTCAATGCGCTCCATCTCGGGATCAGGAGGGAGCTTTTTGCGAACCTTATCGTGAGCGATATGTCGTGCGATCTGCTCTGCTTCACGGACCGTAAGCTTCTTGAACAATATCTCCTTATAGAGGGTTAGTTGCTCTTCTTTGCGATCGCCAAGCATCATGAGTGGGCGCGCATGCCCTTCAGTGATCTTTCCTTCTGAAAGCGCAGCGAGTATCTCTTCAGGAAGAAGAAGTAAGCGCAAACTGTTTGAGACATATTCACGACTCTTTCCCACCTTCTTCGCAATCTCGGTGTGTTTCAAGTTGAATTCATTTGCGAGCTGTGCAAATGAACGCGCACGATCGACTGGATTGAGGTCTTCGCGCTGAAGATTTTCGATGATCGCAAGCTCAAGTTTCAGTTGAGGGTCGATGATGCCCTGCTGAATGATCGCGGGAACACGCTGCACCCCCGCAAGTTTTGACGCGCGCAAACGGCGCTCTCCTGCAATGAGTTCATATTCAACATCCATGCCACCATCAGGGCGTTCCGTCTCTTTTCTGGTCACCACAAGGGGCTGTAGGACGCCATACTGACGAATGGAATCGGAAAGATCTAATAAATGTGCTTCATCAAATTCTTTGCGGGGTTGATAAGGGTTTGGCTTGATCTTTTCAAGCTCGATCCAAAAGATTGCGTTGTTTACAAATTCTGCCATGCGAAACATTCTACCACATCATAAGTAATTTCGACGAGTCTTATAAGTTTGATTTGAAAGCCATTTTCCGCTACACTGACCAAATTGCCGGAGTGGCGGAATGGTAGAGGTGTGAGGTGGTGAATTGCATAAGCAAACTGCTTTGCTTATGCCACCACCGCAAGGCCGGAGCGATGTTGCGAATCTTGGAGCAACCGCGAGGTGGGGTCGCAAGTACTTAGGTTTTTATAAGCAGAGCGAAATAAAAAACTTAGTAACTTGTGACCGACAGTCGTGCGCGGATAAGAGTATTGAAAATTGCGTAATAAAAAGCATCATAGATAAAATTGCCGGAGTGGCGGAATGGTAGACGCGCACGACTCAAAATCGTGTCTCGCAAGGGGTGAGGGTTCAAGTCCCTCCTCCGGCACA
>DAIUCR010000004.1:0-4137 GCA_036846065.1 Patescibacteria group bacterium
GCAATCGACAAGATGGCGATGATCGAAATAACGATCAAGAGCTCGAGAAGCGTGAAGCCTCGCTCGCGATTTTGTTTCATAGTAAGAGGTGACATCATAGATATTTAAGAATGAATAAGTTATTAGAAGTCCGTACCAGTACCAAGAATCTTCAAGTTTGTGCCAACTTCGTAGAGGTTATCATTGTTACCACCATCCGTTGTTCTCTTGTTCTCTGATGAAGTGTACGCGATGCTTTCAAGCTGTGCGTCAACTTCAAATGCGAGTGGGGTCTGAGAACATGCGTAGCGATAGATAAGACTTGCGCTCGATACCGTCGAAACAGAATCACCAGTTGCGAATGCGTTCACAGGGTCAAGCGGAAGATTTGATATTGGAGAACCACCGGTAAGCGTATCGAAGTTTACAGGAATCCATCCTGTACCATCAGTAAGAGAAGGAGTTCCTGACTGTGAAGCGGGTGTCGTCACGCTACTGCCATCAAGAGTGGTGTCACTGATCGTACCAGCTGACGTAGGGAGCGAGTAGAAAAGCTTCACCGTTGCACCAGTCGTACCATAAGCAGTCGTTGGTGTAGCCTTACATGCAGTATTTGCTGAAGCACTACCCAAGTATGGTGTTGAAGTACTTGTCATATAAAGACCGAGTGCTGTTTTGATCGTACTGAGGTCCGAGATGCGCTGTGCGTCGCGAGACTTCTTGAGCGTCTCGGCGGGGTTAAGCACGAGCACAAGCGCGACTGACAAAATAGCGATGATCGAAACAACGATCAAGAGCTCGAGGAGAGTAAAACCACCTTTTGTTCCGAGAGATTGTTTTTTGTAAGAACTCATAAAAAATAAAATTATTCTACGTGGACGTTAATCGATAATATAACAATAAATATGTTCCCTTAATGGTACCACTGCCACAAGTGCACCTCAAGCGAAGCTGTGGACAATATCCACAGTCAAAAGAGACTCACTCCCCTTATGCCGCACCCAAATGTTGCCTGATCTTCGCAACAACCTCCTGAAAAGAGAGATTGGCCTTCACTAAGTAATCAACCGCACCAAGAGCCATTACACGATCGACATCTGACTGTTGGCCGAGATTCGAAAGCACAATAACGGGCACATTCTTTCTTTTTGGCATCTTTTTGATCTCCGCCAAAACCTCAAAGCCGTCTTTCTTTGGGATCATGAGGTCAAGCAATATAAGTGCAGGATCTTCGGACTCCACCTTTTCCAGGCCTTCAACGCCGTCACGAGCGATGGTCACATTCATCCCCTCCGACTTCAGTTTGATGTCATATATCTTTGAGATGTGTTCATCATCTTCAATGATCAGTATTTTCTTTTGTGTATTATCAGTCATAGATGTCTATTTATAAGGCTATTCAGCAATGATCTGTTCGATGATCTCATCAAGATCATGATTCCCCTTCACGATATATGCCGCCGCACCGAGACGCAATGCTTTTTCTTGATCTTCCACACTTCCAGACGCCGACACAATAAATGCTTTGATGTGGCTGAATTTTTCTTGCTCCTTTACATACTTCAAGAATTCGAGTCCACTCATTCCCGGGAGACGAATATCGAGCCAAAGAATATCGACAGGTTCTCCGCGCTCGAGAATATCTATTGCCTCCTGCGCATTCGTCGCAAGAATGGGATTATATCCGCGACCAGTGAGCTTGTGCACAATGATCCGGTTCAAATGAGGATCATCCTCGAGCACGAGAATCAGGAGTGTTTTTTTCTTCTTATCTTCAGTGGAAGTCGAAGATGACGGGCTATCTGTTTGCATACCATGCAATAATACACCACTTTTCAATTTTTATGCACCGGAAGCATCTTTTGCGGCAGGAATAGTGACGAAAAATGTTGTTCCTTCGCCCTCTTTTGACTCAAACCATACTTTTCCTCCCCACTTTTCCACAAGTTCTTTTACGAGAGAAAGTCCGAGCCCAGAACCATCGGGAACTTTGCTTACCGCATTATCAGCTCTAAAGAATCGCTCGAATATTTTTGCTTTTTGAGCCTCAGGAATACCGATGCCATTGTCACGCACGATACACAACACATGATCATCTTCTTTTTTGAGATCAATATCAATAACACCTCCTTCGTTCGTGTAGCGAATAGAATTAGCGACGAGATTTGTGATCACTTCTTTTAACATGAACGCATCGACAAAGATATTTGGCAAAGCATCTTCCGGATTGATATGCGTTGTTATCTTCTTTTCATGTAGTAGCGGCTCAAGTTCTTTCACTGTGCCCTCCACAAAGACTTTCGCATCAAGTATGGCACGATTTTCTTCGAATTTCCCAGACTCAACACGCGAGAGAGCGAGTAGCGTATCGATAGTGCGGAACAAGCGAAGTGAGCCTTGATAGATCTCCTTCATGAAATCCGCCTGCATTTCGTTAAGTGGTCCCATGCTACCGTCATTCAAGACTTCAGAGTACCAGCGAATGGACGTGAGCGGCGTACGAAGTTGATGCGACGCAATAGAGATGAAATTCGATTTTGCATCATTGAGCGCCTTTTCTTCCGTCACGTCGCGGAAGACCAAGAGTACTCCTTCATTATCTTTCGAGGTAAGAAGGGTTGTTGCAACGGTGACAGGGAATCTCTTTCCCGACGGAGTTTGCACGAAGAAATTATCATCTATCCCGACCGTGATCGACTTACCGCCTTTCATCGTCATCGGAATGAGCTTGTCGTCACCGAGTAGCTCCTTGTCCCCCTGAAATGTTCTAAATATCGTACCTGGATCTACGCCTGCGATATCTGCCAACTTTACCTCAAGAAGTTTTTCGGCAGTCGGATTCATAAGGATAACCTCTTTCTTCTTATTCACCACGAGCAACCCTTCATTCATCGACGTAATGATCGACATCGACTGCTCCTTCTCCTTCTTGAGCGACGCACCAAGATCCCATGAATCCTGAAGCAAATTGAGCATTGCCTTGCGAACGTCCTTGAGGAATACATTCTGCTTCTCCATTGCAACAACTTTCTCGTTCAATTCTTTTGCTTTCTCTTCTGATTCTTTCTGATATCTGGTGATGTTATCAAGCATCGTATTAAACACACGAGCAAGCTGACCCATTTCACCTCGCTCTCGCACGTCTGCGCGAGCAGTAAAGTCATTTTTCGCGATACGATCAGCAACACCAACAATCTCATTGAGCGGACGGAGAATGCTCTTGCTCACGAAAATACTGAAAAATACAGTGAAGAGTAGTACGCCCAAGATCGCAAAAATGATCTTTCGTTGCATGTCATAGAATGGTGCGAATGCTTCTGCGGCGGCAACCTCAGCAAAGAGCATTGTGCGACCATCCTCGATACACTCCATCGCTCCAATGACGAGCGTGCCTTCGTAATTGATGTATTCTCCGTGGAAATCTTCTCTTTTCTCTGCGCACACGCGAGCAATGTTTGCGGGAACTTTTGCATTCAAAACAATGCCTTCTTTCCCTTCACGAGGAACGGTCAATATCAACCCTCCGGGAGCACGTGCAAGATAAATTTCTCCCGTATCATAGCGCACACTGAAGACCTCTGCGTCAGCATGCCCGTGATTCTCATGCACTGCACCGCCCCGGAGAAAACCTCGCGTAATATCATCTGAAATAAAATGCACGAGAACGATCGCAGGAAGAGGAATAAGCTGCCCGTTCTCATCTTGTCGTGTCGAGAACAATCGCACAGTCACATGAGTCATCGGATGAAGCTCGTCTTCATCGACCTCAGAGACCATAGTAGACATGTAGGCCTCGCCAAGTTTCGCTGAAAGAGCGTCGCTGATTCTTGCTGCCTGTTTTTCTCTTTCTTCAGCACCCTCATCCGTCCCGATACGATCCGCCCGAGAAGAGGCAATAACAATGCCGTCTTTGCCGACAACATCAACAATGAGCACACGAGGGTCATAAGATATTTTATTCACTCGGAGGTATTCTCCCAATATCAGAGAAAGTTCTTTCTGTTTTTCTGGGGAAACGTCTGGGTCGGTCATCTCCTCAACGGTTGCACGCAGGTATCCGTCAGAACTCCAGTCGATAGAGCGCACAGTAGTACTCTCTCCATATGCGGTGTACGCCTCCTTACTCATCTCTGCGACCGAAAGAAGGTTCGTCTCTTG
>DAIUCR010000004.1:4237-5325 GCA_036846065.1 Patescibacteria group bacterium
TCAAGAAGCTTCTGTTTCGTAATGTCTGTAATGAATGCGTAGATATGTGTTGGGGCGCCGTCATGATAATAATAATTGATCATGAGGTCGACATACGCTTTTGTGGCGTCTTTCTTCAAGAACACCACTTCTGATACAAAACTCTCCCCTGATGTCTGTATCTGCCCCATACCCGCCATGACCGCATCACGGTACTCAGGAGAAATCAGATCCATATAATTCTTTTGTTTTAATTCATCAAATGAGTATCCGAGAAAATCAATGAACGCATGGTTCACTTCGACGAATTTCCCCTCAAGGTCGGACATTCCCCATGGCTGAGAAGTCTCTTGAATGATATTCGAGAACATCCTATTCCTATCCTCAAGCTCTTTTTTCTTGTCGATAGGAATACGCGCAGCAAGATATCCATTCACCATTCCCTTCTCATCGACGATGGGTGCGATCGTCGCATCAACCCAATAAAATGTCCCATCCTTTGCTCTGTTCTTCACCTCACCACGCCAGATCTTTCCCGACGAGACTGTTCGCCATAATTCGGCATAGAATTCGGGCGAATGCTTCTCTGATTTAAGGAGGCGGTGATTTTGTCCAATGAGTTCTTCGCGCGGATACTTGGATACGCGCACGAACATATCATTCGCATACGTGATCGTACCACTCACATCCGTCACAGAAATGAGAATAGCGTCATTAAGCGCAGTAATGATTCCCTTAAGTGCTCCATCTGAAATACCGAGCAGGCTTTGCTCCACCAATTCAGTACGACTATCATAAGCCTTTTCTCCGCCCAGATCGACATACCCTGCAAATTCTTCAGAATGAATACGTATGCTCGGAACTCCAAGTTCGTGGAGTGATGCCTGCACTGTATTTACCATCACCGCAGGTCCCGCAACGAACCACTTCGCATCTTTTTGCTGCTGCACACACTCATCAAGAATAGCTCGATCAACCACACCGAAGACAGTCTTTAAGGTAACGTTCTTATTGTGTGCGGCGATGTCTTCCAGTTCTGCAAGATACATCGCGCTTGCCTTATCTTTATTTGCATAGATAAGTGTGATGCGATGTGGAAGTTTTTCTTC
>DAIUCR010000004.1:5425-15098 GCA_036846065.1 Patescibacteria group bacterium
TTGCCTTATCTTTATTTGCATAGATAAGTGTGATGCGATGTGGAAGTTTTTCTTCAACAACAAACCGGATCGATGACATGAATGGAGCGACACCAACACCACCAGCAACAAAAACGAGAGGGGCGGAACTATCCTCGGGTAAGGTAAAATTCCCCCAACAACAATCTGCTGTTACGAGCGAGCCAATAGGAAGCTCACTTAGTGTCTGTTTAAAACCGCTTCCGGAGAGCCGAAAGACGATACTGATAGATTCTTTATTATCAGGAGAAGAAGCGATAGAGAAAACGCGGCTATTCCCTTTTGGGTCAGGGAACTTGAGCTCGGGAAGCATGACCGTCAAATATTGCCCAGGACGAAACACGCATGTTTTACCACGCACATCAAAGGTGACCTCGAGTGTATTCTCCGCAACTTCCTTGCGCGCGATGATGGGTAATTGATGCATGTTTATTGATGATCGAATTCGTACACGATGCTGTTTTTATTATACATACTATTTAAGACTAAATATATATGGTGTATACTTTGTGTACGAGTATCTTATGAACGTATTACAATTTTTCACACGTGAAGAGCCGATCGCAGGACTCGCGGTGAGCGAAGAAGCAATTCGTCTTGTTTTTTTACAACAGGACCCGAAGACAAAGAGCGTTCGCATTCTTGCAAAGGAAGAAGAAGCACTTGATAGAGGCATCATCATAAATGGTATCGTCAAAGACCCCGAACTCCTCACACAAGCACTCAAAAGACTTCTCGCAAAAACAACATTCAATCTCAAGTACTTCATCGTTTCGATCCCCGGAGATCAGGTGTATTACAAAGTCTTCACATTCCCGAAGAGTGTCACTGACGAGAAAATTCTTGAAGCAATGGATATTGCTGTCTCCTTCCAACTCCCCTTTGCAAAAGATTCCGCTTATGTTGACTGGGAAAAGGGCGTACAAGCCGAGGAGAACCACAAAGAAGTTTCTGTCGCACTCTCAGCACTCAAAAAAGAGATAGCGAATGATTACATTGCCGTGCTCAAAAAAGCGGGAATCAAAACGATCGCACTTGAGATACACGCATTCAGCGATCTTCGACTTGCAGACGCAAGCGAAGATGCAATATTGGTAACAGAAGAAAGCCGAAGCAGCACACTCCTCTCCATCGTCCAAGGTGGAATGATCCGATTCCTTCGCACTCTTCCTTATGCATTTGTAAATAAGGGTTCTATTGAAAAAGAGATCACGAATCTGCAGAATTTTTATGAAGCAACCGAGGGGAAGGTCGCAGCAGTGAGGCGGAACGATGAACTCTCGTGGCGCAAAGAATTCCTTACACACAGCGCAGAGATAGAAGATCGCAGAAGATGGATGAGTGCGCTTGGCGCAGCAGAACGTGCGATCGCACCAAGAAGCAAGGATACTTTTCTCAGCATGATGCCACTTGGCACTGAGAAAGCATATGAATACCAACGCGCGGCGGCATTCTCCAATCTCATCACGAATGTATCAGTAGGACTATCTTTCTTCTTTGTGATGAGCTTCTTTGCATCATACGCACTCATGACAATGGTCCAAGGCAACTTTTCTGAGCAAGTAAGCGGACTTGGTGCAATGGACACACCCACCGATGCGACCACAATGGAGGAGCGCATCTCACGTGTCGATACACTTATCACAAAGACTGCAGCAGTCACAAACAAACTACCCAAATGGAGTGGCTTTATTGCGGAGCTCGCCAAGAAAACACAAGGAGAAGTGACGATAAACAATATCTCCATTCCAAGCCCCGAGGGACGAATAAGCATCAGCGGAACTGCAAAAGATCGCACATCGCTCAATCTACTGCGCAACACCCTACGCAACTGGAACACGATCACCGACCTCGAATTCCCGATCACCAACCTCGAGCAACGAACCGACATACCATTCCAAGCGACATTCATGCTTTCTGATCCACAAAGTATCTATAACTGGAAATAAATGTTTACCAAAAAACAACTTACAAAACTTATCCTGATCAACCTTCTTATTGCATGTCTCGCAATATTGCTTTCGGTTGCAGGAGTACTCTTTGCCCTTTCGCAAATGAAAAGCATCGCTCACTCCATCGACGAAAAGAAAAAAGTCTCCGCTGCGCTCACAAAACGCAGTGAAACCTACGCGCAAATGAAACAAGACATCGGGCGCTATACGAACGCAGAAGAGCACATTACTCGCGCCCTTGTGCCGATCGATGATATCTCTCCATTTACCTCCGCACTCGAAGCCCTTGGAACAAGGAACGGAATAGATGAGACATATAAATTTGGAATACCAACAATGCTCGAGCAAGACGAAAATCTCTCTCTTGCGAGCGTTGAATACACACTAGAAATGCATGCAAATCGCCAATCACTGATCACATACCTCAAAAATTTCGAAGCGTTACCTTATTTTTCAGGAATCACGGGAATGACCATTGTCGGAGCGGAAGAAAGAGGAGTAGACGAACTATCGACGGTTTCAATGCGTGCAACACTCTACGCAAAACAGAACTAATACACGATCCATGAAAAAAACTCTCAATGAGCTCAAAGAGAAAGCGCAAAAACTAACACTCTCGCAAACGGTATATCCGGCACTGTCGGCGATCTTTGTCATTCTTATTATTGTACTGTTCATTCTTGCAGTACGGACAATATCGACACTGATCAACGGCACGGTCACCGAAGGACCAAGCTCATCGGAAGTCTCGGTTGTTGATTCAGAAGAATTTCTTATTGTTGCGCGCAAACTTGGAATACCACAGGAAGCAGCGTCGCCGACAAGTGCCACACCAACACAGCAACCGGAGGCAAGCGAAGTTGCACGAGCGCAAGAAACTCTCCCCGTTACAGCCTCCACGGGAAGTACCACCGAAACACTAGACCCCAAAGAGCTTACGATTGCGATATATAATGGAACGACAATAAAAGGAAGTGCCTCTCGACTAAAGGCACTCATCGAGAAAGAAGGTTTTGTTGTCGCTCAAACAGGAAACGCAAGCAAACCCGCAAGCGCAATGACGCTAGAGCTAAAAGAAAGCCGAAGTGCCTATCAAGAACTCCTCGTCCAAGCACTCGGAAAGATCTATGCACCGGAAGTTATCACGAGCGACTTGCCTGAGGACGGGGCATACGATGCGATCATCACCATCGGAGAGGCACAATAACACTCGGACCAAACACAACAAACCTCGACCAGAAAAATGATCGAGGTTTGTTTTTATATCCGCACGAGAGGATCAGCGAAGCGCATCAGAGAACATTGAGATGGCGATCGTTGCAAAGAATACAATAAGGAAAATTCCAAACACGAGCGTTACAAGCTCGTACTTTTTTCTGCGCTCCACCATATAAGTGAGCAACATGAATAATCCGACACCAAGCATGGTAACAGTCATAAGAAGAGCGCTCGCGAGCATCTCGTTCTTCGCAAATACACAATCAGGGCGGAGTACAAAAAGGACTGCCGGAACAAGAACAAGTACTGCGGCAAGAATTGTCGCCTTAGGGAACTCTCTCCATCTGCTGATGCGGCTCATATATAGCTGATTATGCGTATGTTTCTTTGATATGGCAAGTGGAGAAGTACCTTTTCTTCAGAAAAAGAATATCCAAAATGTACTATACTGATATATAGAGTTCTCATATAGATTAATCAATATAATATATTTATTATGAAAAAATGTTTTCACTTGTTTAGTGGTGAGCAAGGAAAGGACGTTGCGCTTCTCTTGTTGCGCATCGCACTTGGTGGAGTATTCCTCGCACATGGAGTACAGAAACTTATGGGCATGGACGGAGTCATTCAATTCTTTGGAATGATCGGCTTCTCCCCGCTCGTCGCATGGTTCGTCGCCATCATTGAGACAGTCATTGGTATTGCGATGATCGCAGGAGTAATGACCAACGTCGCAGCATGGCTCATGGTCATTATCCTTATTGTGGCGATCGTTAAAGTACATCTTACAAAAGGGTTCTGGAGCATGGGAGGTGGATATGAATATCAACTCTTTATGATCCTCTCTGCGATCGCAGTCGCACACCTTGGCCATGGATCATATGCGCTCTGTAAACACAAAGAAGGCGAGAAGTGCGGAAGTTGCGATAACTGTGCGATAAAATAGATCTCTCTACAGCAAACCGCGTAAGAACATATGAAAAAAAATATTAGCATACAAGATAAGAGGATCCGCCTTACCGTTGGCGCAGTAGCACTCGCGCTCGGGGTGTACTTTCAGTCATGGTGGGGAGTATTAGGACTTCCTCTACTCCTTACGGGGTGGATGAGCTCGTGCCCTCTCTATACGATCATTGGAATATCGACGGATCACACTTCGGGAGAAACCTGCACGGTTGACCCAGTTTCCGAGAACAAAGAGAGTCCTCCTGAGGCGCCCCAAGTAGAGACTGGTGACCAAAAACCGCTCTAAACTTGAGTAATTGAGACGAAAACAAGCTTCCCCCTTCCGGGGAAGCTTGTTTTTTAGCTCCAAAGACCGAAAATACTGTACGTTTTAGAAGTTTTCTGTTAGTATGTTCGTTAGTCGCGACCAATTTTTCTTAGGGGATATCCCCATTAGTAAAGATAAACGCTTCACCGCAGTGCAGTAAATTCTTCTATTTAAGGGATATTCCCTTTTAGAAAAATGGAAGTACTCTGGTGGTGCGACAAAGAGCGCGACTGATTCATTTGTGAAAGAAAAAGTAAGAATAAACCAACAAATCCGTGCATCCGAACTCCGTGTCGTTGACGACAAGGAAGGAAGTCTAGGCGTACTCACGCTCGCTGAAGCTATTGCAAAAGCGCAGGAAAAAGGGCTTGATCTCATTGAGATATCCCCGAATGCGAACCCTCCCGTTGCAAAAATCATGGACTATGGTAGATTCCAATACATTGCGCAGAAGAAGGACCGGGATGCGCGCGCAAAGGCGCACGTTACCGAGACAAAGAATGTGCAGGTAAAGATCGGAACTTCCGACCGCGATCTTGAGCTAAAGGCAAAAAAAGCCTCAGAATGGCTCAAAGAAGGGCATCGCGTGAAACTTGATCTCTTCCTCCCAGGCCGTGCAAAGTATATGGATCCAAAGTTTCTCGAAGAAAGATTGGATCGAATACTCAGACTTGTTTCAGAAGAGTTTAAAGTCGCAGAAGAAGCAAAGAAAAGCCCGAAAGGACTGACCGTCGTCATTGAACGCGGTATTGCAAAGAAAAAAGAAACCACCCCAGCAATAGCTGAAAAATAAGTATATGAAAACGAATAAATCATTCGCAAAGCGACTCAAAGTAACAAAGAACGGCAAAGTGCTCGCGCGCAAGCCTGGTATCAACCATTTTAATGCAAAGGAGAGTCGTGGCGCTCAATTAAAGAAGCGTACACGTGTTCCTTTCGTGATGACCGCAAAGGCAAAGTCACGCTTTTTATCGAATCTTGGTTAAACAATTTTAGTAAAGAAATTCTATGTCACGCGTAAAACGAGGAGTCACATCAAATAAACGTCGCAAAGCAGTACTCAAAGCTGCTAAGGGTTTTCGCAATGGGCGCAGCAAAAAGGAGATCGAGGCAAAGGTAGCCCTTCGCAAAGCTGGCGCATACCAGTTCGCACATCGCAAGGATAAGAAGAATGACTTCCGCCGCGCATGGCAGATCACCATCGGTGCAGCAGTGAAGCCTCTAGGAATCTCCTACAGCAAGTTCATTGGCGCAGCGACAAAGAAAAAGATGCTCGTTGACCGCAAGGTACTCGCACAGATCGCGCAAGAGAATCCTGAGACATTCACTCGCGTCGCAAAGGAAGTAATGAGCGCATAAGCATAGACCCTCAAAAAGATCCCCTCTCGGGGGTCTTTTGTTATATATGTACACAAAAAGAAAGCCGACAGTTATGAAACTGTCGGCGTAAATTGATCTGTTATATGCGCACAAGATCCTCATAACGCCTTGCACGCACATACGCATGCAAAGTGATAAGTGATATACCAAGTACAAGCGGGTTGAACATCGTCAAGGCAAAGTCCCCCACCGCAAGAGCGAAAAAGAACCAAAAGATACTCGAGATCACAAGGGCGAGGGTGAACCTTGGGTCGAATGAACCAACCTTTTTCTCTCGATAGAGCAGTCGCGTCTGATCGAGAAAGAAGATGAGGCCAAAGACCATAGAGGAGAGCAGGAGGAGGTCTTTCTTTGTCGACAGAACGAACGCGAACGGTAGCACCAAAAGCGGAATAATGATCTTCAGAAGATCGACCCATGATGGCGTCTTGTAACGAAATATTGCAAGAAACGCTGCGGCATAAAGCGGTGCGAGCACCGCTCCATTACACATCATCACCAGTGAATGCGCATTCCATGCATAGTATGCAAAACACCACATGAGTGCGTGCCAATAACCAAGCATGTACAGCGATACTCCCGCTCCGCTTTTATTTTTATGGATCGTACGAACAAGATTGTACGAACCGCAAGACTGCACGAGCGTCATACACCCCGCTCCGATCGCCCAGAATGTCGGAGCGTTCACTCCGAATTGCTTTGCCTCAACGGAATTTATTATGAACGCCAAGATGCTCTCCATACACACACTCCCCTTAAAAAGAACAATGAATGTTAAACCATAACACGCAAGTCACTCAAAGACAATGCCCACCCTGCCGAGGTCCGACCTCGGCAGAAATTAACACCATGTGATATCCCCTCGGTTGTGTGTCTCGAGATAAGCATTCGCACTCTTGAAATGGTTATTACCAAAGAAACCCTTGTAAGCAGAAAGGGGTGAAGGATGTGCGGATTCCAAAATGAGATGCTTTGATGGATCGATGAGCGTACGTTTTGTACGCGCATTATTTCCCCAGAGCATGAATACGACGTTCGTACAGTTCTCACTCACCGCACATATGACCGCATCGGTAAATTGATGCCACCCGATCTCCGCATGAGAATTTGCAATCCCCGACTCAACAGTAAGAGCCGTATTCAGCAAAAGCACTCCTTGTTTTGCCCATAAGGAGAGCTCGGGAGTGCGCACACACGTCACACCAAATTCCGCTTCAATTTCTTTATATACGTTTTCAAGTGATGGAGGAACGGGATTCTCAGGAAAACTCGAGAACGCAAGCCCATCTGCAACACCGGGCGTATGATATGGGTCTTGTCCTAATATCACCACACGAACATCTTCGGGAGTACACAGATCGAAAGCACGAAAGATACGAGATGGCTCGGGATATATTTTTTTTGAAAGATATGCCTCGCGTACCTTTGTGCGCAATTCTTTGAAGTAAGGTTTTTCAAACTCTCCTTCTAGTAGAGGCTTCCACGAGGGAGCTATTCGCACATCACCATGCGCGCCGTGTTGCATATAATTAAAAATCTATCTCAAACTGAGTTCCCGGCTCCGGCACCATTGTATCAAGTCCTACATAATCACGAATGCGCTGCGCCAAGAACATGGACGCCTTTGGCTCGCCAATGGTCACGAATACTTTCTCCAGTGTCTCGGCTCCGGTTGCCGCAAATTCCACAAGATGGTCCATGTCTTTATGTGCGGAGTATCCATGAATATTCACGATCTGCGCCTTCACTGCGATATCATCACCATAGAGACGAACAGACTTTGCCCCCTCTGCGAGTGCACGCCCGGGAGTACCTACCGCCTGATACCCCACAAGCAAAACGGTATTCTCGGGCTTATGGAGATAATGTTTCAGATGATGCACAATACGGCCACCGTTTGCCATACCCGAACCCGCCATAATAACCTTCGGACCCTTTGTCTCCCAGATGGCCATTGACTCTTCTTTTGATTCTGTAAAAGAAAGACGAGGAAAACGGAAAATATCATCGCCGCTTTTAATGATGCCTTGCGTATCTTTATTAAAATATTTATCACTGTGTCGATAGACTTCAGTTGCTTTGATAGCAAGGGGGGAATCAACAAATATCTTCACATCGGGAATATTGTGATGCTCAACGAGGTCATTCATCTCAAAGAGGAGATCCTGTGTGCGCTCAAGAGAGAATGCGGGAATAAGGAGTGCGCCACCACGGCCAATAGAATCCGTGATCGCCTTACGAAGCAATTCCTTACGCTCATCACGCGCCTCATGATTGCGATCTCCATAGACCGATTCCATAAGCAGATAATTCACGCCCGTTACGGGGTCGGTATCACGCAAAAGTGGCGCAGGAGAATTACCAAGATCTCCGGTGAAGACCATTGTTTTTCCTGATTCGGAAGTCAAGAACATCATCGCCGATCCAAGAATATGCCCCGCATCCTTGAATTCACACATAACACCAGTCGCAACCTGAAATGGTTCATAATATTCATGACTCTCCCAGAGGTTCATCGTATCAACAACATCACGCTGCTCATAGATAGGCTCACGACCATCTGCAATGGCCTCGTGCTGAAGAATGCGCGTCGTATCAAGAAGCATGATGCGCACAAGCTCTTCAGTCGGAGGTGTCGAATATATCTTTCCACGAAAACCTTCTTTCACTAATTTAGGAATACGTCCGATATGATCGATGTGTGCATGAGTAACAAGAAGTACATCAATATTTTTTGGATCAAAGGGGAAATTCTCGCGATTGCGATCATCGGCAAACTTGTCACCCTGAAACAATCCGCAGTCGATCATGATATGTTTCCCTCCCGCATGAAAAAGAAAATTTGATCCGGTAACAGAATCAACTCCTCCAAAAAAACTGATGGTTGCCTTACTCATTGTGCTATATGTTTCTTATGTGTTTTGTAAATAAATATTCGCGCACCGATCAGTGCTCCGGCCATTCCCAAGAGTAAGTCCTGGAATGTATCTATCATATCGTATCTGCTCGGCACAATATAGGCATTCACTGCATATTCAAAGAGCTCCCACCCGAGTGCAACCGTAAGCGTCGCAGAAAGCGCAAACGTAAGTGCACTCCGGGTTCCGCGCAGACGCACATGTTTGTGACGAAAAACAAAATGGTACCAAAGCACGAAGAGCGACACCCAAAGTCCTCCAAAGAAATGCATTGGGACATCAAGCCATTTGTACGTATAAAAAAGATGATAACGGAGGGCCACCGCGTTTATGACGCCGATCCCAAAGATCAGCGCAACAAGAAACCAAGGAAGGAGGGAACGTGATGACATGGAATGTACCTTATCCTAGCAAATATTCACAAAAAAAACATTCCGCTCGCACTTAAGCGATGACGGAATGTTTCGAGAACCTGTATTCGGATGCAACCTATTTTTTTATAGGTGGGCACCCTCAACCATGAACCCACGGGTACTGGTGATTCGGGCAGCCCGAGCATAGAACTAGGGTTTTTCCGAATACGTACACATTATACACCCGACCCCCATAGCGTTGTCCACAGGCAAACATGCTATTTATACATGGGTTTTCCACAGGGTTATGCACAAAAAAACAGCGAAGAAAGCTTGGCGAGCGACACTAACCACTCAGCTAGGAGTTAATCCATATACAACTTTTGTCATCGAGTACAGTTCGAGGCGCCAAGGAGCGATGTCTGGAGACGTATGAAAATACTTCGATCAGACTCGCAACGCAGGCAACAAAGAAATGTGCCGATGGTAAAAGTTGTATTTACTCGAGGATTCCGTCCATGTTCACATCATAAAGCATCTTCTCATTGATATGCTTGTAGG
>DAIUCR010000004.1:15198-29914 GCA_036846065.1 Patescibacteria group bacterium
AGGATTCCGTCCATGTTCACATCATAAAGCATCTTCTCATTGATATGCTTGTAGGAAATAAGTTCATCTTCCTTGAACCAGATGGCGATCTCACGCTTTGCCTCCTCTACCTGATCTGAGCAGTGTACGAGGTTGCGCACTGCGCGACTATCGATATTTGCGAGCTCGTATGAATCGTTGGTCAGATCTCCACGGATCGTTCCCACATCTGAAGTGAGAGGTTCTGTTGCACCAACAAGCTTCTTTACGACACCAACGGCCTGATTTCCTTCAAGGGCAATAACCACAACAGGTGAGCAGGTCAAGAAGTCGAGTAAACCATTTAAAATATCGCGACCGTATTCCACTGCAGGCTTATCTGCTTTCTTTCCCTCTTTCTCCATATTTGCGATCGTGCGCTCTCCCACTTTCGTGCACCACGCATCATCTTTTCCGTAATGCGCCTTTGCCTGCTCGCGAGTAGCAAGGATCATCTTCATTCCAACAAACTTTAGTCCTGTGCGCTCAAAGCGACTCATGGTCTCCCCGACGAGTGAGCGCTGTACTGCATCAGGCTTCAAGATGATGAACGTGCGCTCATATTTAGGATGTGTATTCTTTTCCATAGATTCAAAAGTTATTCGTAAAGGACCCTGCGGCATTCAACCTTTGCTCCGACGGCATTCGCTCGAAATGCACATGAGGACATGTAGCACCTCTCCCTCATTTGTCGGAGTAAGTTGCTTCCCATCGTACCAAAAAATAGGAGAGGCGCAAGGTATTCCCCTGCGCCCCCACCCAACCCTCGCATGACTCTCTATTTCCCTTGCACCGAACGAGTAGGTCCCTCGTTCATGATCTTTGCCGCATGTGCCCTCTTTATGAACTCCGCAATACTCTCTTTTTCTTTTGGCACAAAACCATTCTCCTTTGTAAATCCTTGTTCACGCAAATATTGTTGCATTTTGCCTACATTTGCCCACTCATATCCCGGAGGTATTTCGTCAGCGTCGGATAAAAGCGAGCTTGGATCTGTTTCTTTTGTTTGCGTAAGCACCGCATTTGCATTGCGCGCAGCGATCGACGTCCACTCACGAGGGAAATAACCGAATTTTGATTTCGGACCATAAAGCGTTGCAATATCATTTTCGAGATATTGCTGTGCAGTGGTATCGGCTTCGAGCAAACGTGTCGATTCAGGAAGACTCTGCCAGTTCACTCGTGCAGAAGTAATATGCTCTGAGGTGTCACTTCCTGACCCTACCACCGCCTCTTCACGAGAAGGCATATGAAGCATTCCGGGAGTCTCACGCGGAGGTGTCACCGCCTCAGGAGAGGAAGGAGTTACTGCATCCTGAACGATCCCAGGTGCAGCATCAGTTGCGACTCCACTTTGATCCATCACACCACTCTCAAAAATCTCACCCTTAGGCGTTGTGAGGATCTCCGCATGCTTTAAAATATCAACACCACCTACTTGTTTTTCATGAAGCAGTTGAACGACCTTTTCAAGATTGAGCGACTGTCCGATCGCGATCTTATCTGGATCAGTAACACCGATCTCTCGAAGATCTTCTGGAGAAAGCGAGCGGAGGAAATTCTGGATCGCATTCTCTTGCCCATCACTCGAGAGCGCACGCACTTCACTCACATGCTCTTTCAGTATCGACGTAAGTGTGTCTCCCGATTCTGCAGCATAGACCTTTGGAGTTGATTCGAGTACGCGCGCTGCGATAGTCCCAGATAGAGCGCTCCCACTCTCGAGGTCTATTGGTGGTGCAACTTCAACTGAGGGAGTATCGATAACTCCCGAAACATAATTCTTGTAATTTGCCATAATGCGCTCTATCGCCTCATTGCTGAGTGCGTCTTTTGACTTACTCATTTCAGCGATAAGAATGCTGTGCGCCTCCGTATTGAGACCCTCGGGACCTTCGAGTCCCGCAGTCTGCCGCAATGCATAGAGTTCCTCTATTGAAAGTGGTGCGCGTGTCGTATTTGCGCCAATAACATGACTGATCGTGTCATTGAAATTACGCACGTATTCTCCCCCTCCAGGAAATTCATTCATCTTTTCAAGTGAGGGCACCGCAGCACCTTCGACACGAGGAATATCACCCGAAGGAGTTTTTCCCGTACTCATGACTTCCTCAGAAAGTTTTGCCCCACCACCAAAGAATCCTGAATCTATTCCATGGCGAATAGCCCAACCGATACCCGTACCGGCAGCGGCGAAACCGACCGCGAGCGCAGCGCCCTTTGCGGCCTCTTTGCGTACGAGATACTTACGATTATCTTCGATCTTTTCCTTGCGAATATCAAGCAAGTTATCGAGTCGCTCAGTGAGGAGATTCTTGTTATGAGGATCCTCGAATGCGACAAGAGACTCCGCACGGCCTAACGCTTCCATAAGATCATTGATCGCAGTAATACGTATGGTATTCGTCCCACCAAGATTCACCAATTCTTCTTCAAGCTTGCGTTTCGTGTATTCGATGCGTGCATCAAGAGAACTGAGTAATTGCTCCCTCTTGCTAACCACCTCCTTAATGACCTCTCCTTTCTCATTACGAAGCAATGCACCAGTCTCATCACGCTTTGCGCGCTCCACCGTCTGTGTCTCATTCACTTCATTGATCTCACGAAGTGTCGACGAGAGCCTATTGATGAGCATGTGCGCATCAATAGTATTTTTTGCAACATCTCCTTCATTGATGACATTCTTTGCGCCTTGCATATTCTCTATCTCTGATCGCTCATGCTTCTTTTCGTCACTCGTATCATACTCACCCATGCGCGCGAGCAGATCTTTTTCAGCGATCGATTGCTTTGCACGTCGCGCACCAAGGAATCCACCGACGAATGGCGCCGCAACAAACAACCCTGCTGTGCCGAGCATGCTCACCGCACCAACACGCAGACCCATACCCACTCCTGCAATAGTTCCGCGCTCAGTAAGAGTATTCATACCTGAAAGTAATGCGGTCATCCCTGCGCTGCGATCGAGATCTTTCTCCAACTCAGGATTATCTGCAAAGAAACGGTTCATCTGTACCGCACTGCGAACCTTATGTTGCCACTCCACTCCAGCAGCAGTGTCATACTCCGCATATATTTGCGTAACCGACTCAAGCGCTGTTTGATATTCTTTTTCCACAGACTCACGAAAATCTTCTTTCTCCCCCTCCATTCCCGTGAAATCAAGATTTGCGTAACGATTCGCAGCATCATTGAAACGCGTAAGTGTATTCTTTTCTTCATCAGAAAGCTCTTTCCCTTTAAATAATTCCTCTCGGGCAAATTCCATCTGAAGTGTGCCGTCTTTCTCGATAACATCAAATTCTTTTTGCGTGAGTGCGAGCTTCGTGAGACCCTCAAGTGTGTCACGTTTCATCGCAAGTGCTTCCTTGCTTCCACCCTCGCGCCACTCCTCCGCAACGGCGCCCTTTGCTTTTCCAAGTTGATATTGCTTGGTCATATTTTTCCACGCACGACCCCAAAAACCTGACTTTGCAAGATCTTCTTTATAAGTCTTCAACCCTTCAACTGAGACATCCTGCGCAGCGGTCTTTTTGAAATTCTCAAGCACGAGCAGTTGTTGACCCGAGGTAAGTTCCGAAAAACCGGGAATATTCTCAAGCACTTCCTTTCCAATATTAAAACGCTCGCTGTATTCAGTGATCACACGCGCCTCGATCTCTTTTGACGGCGACATCAAAGCTTTTGCATCAAGTTGTTTGGAGAATTTGAGGTGGACCTTCTCTGCGACATCGGGGTCTATGCCGAGCGCCTCAAGCGCGTTCATAAAATTCCCCCATCTCTCCTCGAATGCACGACGGACCTCACGCTCTTCTTCGGTGCCAAGTGCAAGCGCCTCATCTTTTTCCATTATCTGAGAATCTCCAGGAGCGATATATTTCAAAGCTTGAGCGATAGCTACTTTTGACTCACTCGAAAGTATCGCTTTCGGCATAAGTGACTCGATCTCTTTTATGACATCATCAGGATCTATACCACTCTCTCTAAAGCCGTTTGCTTCGGCATTATCATAGAGCCAATGTAGTCCCTTTAATTTTTCTTCTTCTTCCTCAGTACGCGAAGGCTGCGCCTCAAGAAGAATGATCTGTTCTTTTATTTGCGACAAAGAAAGTTCTTCGACGTCCGCACCAAGCAATTCGCGACCTTTTTGTCTGCGCATTTCTGGGGTGCGTCCAAGTGGTTCATCATCCCAGCTGAGCAACTCACGACCCTTTTGCCTACGTGCCTCGACGGTGCGCGGAGACGAAACTTCCCCAACTGGAGGAATGACGATTTCCTCAACTTCAAGGTCCTCAACCGTCATACCTTCTACGCTGGGGACGGAAAGAGGGAGAGCCTCAGGAAGCGGAGTGGTCGCAGGAGAAGCGGAAACCTCTCTACCTGCTTCTGCTTCTCTCTTTCGACGAGCATTCTCTGCAATACGTGCTTGAGTTCTTGCAATATCATCAGTTCCACGCTTGCCGAGAACATTCCGACGGAGAATGAGTGCTTGGAGTGCCGTCAACTTCTTCCCTTCTTTTACATGGATACCGTCACGCTTGAGCGCTTCGAGTATTTCAGGAGATGCCGACTCATCAATATTCGGCGTCTGATAGTTCCACGCAGTTTCAGGAATATCTTTGAGCATCTTTTCGATATCAGTTTCATCCCGTAGAGCATTGAGATCTTCTTTTTCATCATCAGTCGGTTGCGCATTTAGCTCAGCGATAGCAGCGAGAACTTCGGGAGTGAGGAACGGAGTGATCACATCCTCAGGTCGTGCAGGAGTGGTAGCCTCCGCTTCGATAGATGCTTTTATTTCAGGCACCTGATGAATAAGCTCTGTTGTTTCAGCAATTCTTCGTGCACTACTTACCCCCGTAGGGATATGACTACGAAGTTCAATGCTCTTCTCGGATATCATGCGATGATACAACTCGCGCGCAGAATCTTTTTCAATACCAAGTGACTTCAATTGATCAAAGAAACGATCACGATTCTTGAATGAACGAAAAAGTGCTGATTCTTCCTCTTTTGAAAGAGGCTGATCCTTGTCTTTTTTTCGTAATGTCAATTCAGCGATCGTTGCTTCGTCGTCAAGCGACACTGCATCCTCTATCTCTTTTGCGTTTGGTAGAGCACGAAGAATAGCAACACCTTCACGGGTTGCTTCATCTTTTACCTCTCTTGTCTCTCTGATAAAGTTTTCGATATATTCCGTGCGTTCATCTATGAGTGCAACTTCGCGTGGTTTGATCTGCTCTGGAGTAAGTGCCTTGATCCGTTCAAGCACCATACTGGCTCGACGCAGATCTCGAGATACGGAGCCAAGCATATTTATCTCTTCTTTTTCTGGAAGAGCGATACCAACAACTTCAGAAACATTCTCGATCACCTGCGGAGGCTCGATGACTTTTGCCTCTTCATATTGTGCCTCCTGCGACACAAGCGTAGATTCCGGAGTTTCCGGTGAATGCATGCGAGCAATTTCTTGAGTCTCAGCTTCTTGCTCCGCGCCGCCTTCTGCGCCATCAATAGGTGGTATCTTTTCAGATGACATGGGTATATTATATCAAATATTTGTAAAAAGTCAATCTCCTCCCTCCCTCTTTCGTCTTTATATTGTAACGCGTAGCGAGCAAAAGAAAAAGCTCACCACTCTTAAGGGTGAGCTTTTTATTTCGACAAGCGGAGGGCGAACACTCTTTATATTGCCTCGCGATAAGGATCTATTTTGGGAGGAGTGGCAACACTTGCCGGAGTCGAAGTCAAAGGAGGCACAGCAGATGGAGAAGCAGGAGACGGAAATATCGTAGGAGTCACAACAACAGGAGAACTGCTTACCGAAGGAGGCGGCGGAGTAATGCCTACAGATGGAACCACTAGTGGTGCGGGAGTAGGTTCTAAGACAGGTGGAGGTGTTGGAGTGAAGACCACCTCACTTGCCTGCATGAATGCATTGGGCTGCGAAATGGGTGGCAACACATCATGAAGAGCAGGGGTCGTCATTCCCGCCACATGCGTAGTTTCGATCACGGGGGTCACCGTGGGAACAGAAAATACAGGAGTCGTTGGAACAGTGGCAGAAACCTCCATGCTCGCAACCGGTGATATCACTCGAGGCTGTTCAGCGACTGGTAATACTGGGGCAACCAGTGGAGTAGCAGGCTTCACTATTGGTGAAACTTCTTCTTCAAGGCGGGGTGCTGGCATCACGGGAACACGCGCAAACGCTTGCGCAAATTGATTTTGAGAAGGTGGTGGTGTGGGAAGAGGAGATTGAGCAGGAGCAGAAACTTGCGGAGTAGACTGCACCAGAGGAGTGGGAGAAATAGATTGTGAAGGAAGAGGAGAAATTACCGGTGCTGGCGTGACTGACACGGGAACGGCAACACTTTGTACTGACTGCTGCCCCACTGAAGCAGGCGGCGCAACTGGTCTCTCTACTTGAGCAGCCGACTGCGCCGAAGGACTCGAGGTTAGATACTTCTTCATTATTGCATCATCAACGACCTTGCGATCCTTGCCAAACCTCAAATAAGAGAGATTCTGTAGTTGCTCGACGATCTCTGAGTGACCCTGTGGTGGAGGAAGTGTTTCAATGTTGAATGGTGGTACAGGACGACCATTGATGAGCATTTTCATATATGCATTATGATTCTCGATCTTCATAATATCAGAAGCGGAAAATATCGGAGCGAATTGCGAAGCAAGAAACTCCGCATCCTCAGCACCAACACGAAAGACTGCCATCGAACCAACGTTACCGAATACCGCCTTTTTGATACCCTCATCGATCTGGGCAATGAATTGATGTGCGATAGTGAGCGAAAGACCATACTTGCGCGCCTCAGAAAGGATCGCAGAGATCGAATCAGTTGTTACATTCTGGAATTCATCGATATAGAGATAGAAATCTGGGAGTGGCTTACCGAACGAATCGACGCGAGAGAGTGCAGCCATAAGAATTTTTCCCACAAGCACGAGACCGATCAGATTTGCATTGATATCTCCAAGTTTTCCCTTCGCAAGATTCACCAAAAGGATCTTCTTATTATCCATGATGTCACGGAAATTAAAGGAAGAGTTCTCTTGTGCAATGATCGGACGAACAACGTCATTCGAAAGGAATACGTCGAACTTGTTGGTAATATATGGAACCATGTTTGCAAGCGATGCCTCACCAGTCGACTTTGCTGCAATATCACGCCAAAACTGAACCACAATAGGATTCTTGCAGCGTGATAATTTTAAATTGCGAAAATTCACATCAGCAAGTACGCGCGGTATCTCAAGAAGAGTGTTCCCTGTTTCGGGATCCTCCATGACGAGCATCGTTGCATTACGGAAATACTGTTCGAACGCAGGACCCATAGACTCTGGCGTCGAAGAGTACAATTTTTTGAAAATAGAAAGCAGCTCATTTACCACAAAGATCTTTTGCTCAGGATGAGTGACATCGTATTCGAGCATATTGAGCGCGAATGGCCGCGGAGTATACGATGGATCAAAATAGATGACATCATCAATACGCTCTTTTGGAATATTCGCAAGAATATCCTGCACATCAGAACCATGTGGATCAATGAAACAGACACCATTGCCCGCCTTGATATCCTCGATGATCATATTCTTGAGGAGCGTTGTTTTACCGGTACCCGTCTGTCCAATGACATAGCAATGACGCAAGCGATCAGACTTGGTCATAAGGATCTGGCGTGATTCACCACGGAATTTATTCACCCCGAGCAGTGTCCCCTCCGAAGGAATATCAACAGGCGCAGGGGCGGAAGAAGCTTTTACGGTCTTCAATTGTGGAGCATCTTTCTGCGAGACCGAGAGTGGGACGTGATACATCGTTGATAATTCTTTTGTATTTAACATGAACACCGCGTCATCATCTTTGAGACGATAGGTGAAGTTATGTAACAACTCCTTGAGTTCTGACTTTTCTGCGTGAACAAATTTAATTCCGTTGCCTTGAGGACGAGCAAATTGACTGAATGATGCCTCGATCGCAGTGCGAATAGCCTCTGCGCGAGCACGCTCAGGAGCAGAAACAACCACGCGAATATTCGCACGAAGCAGTGGGCTTGTTATCTTTTCCTGAAGCATCGACAACGCTTTCTCGGTAAATTCGAGTGATTTTCCGTCAGGTTTTTTATCTTCTTTCTTTTCTGCTTTTATCTGCGTATGAAAGAATTCCGTGACAGTCTTTGCAATGACTCCGCCCGTCGAGAGTGGTATATCTGTCGCACGGCCGATTGAAACCCCCTGTTTGATCTGCCCCGTCGCGTGGCGTATCTTGTTCTCCACATGTTCAGTGTCCGGATAGATAATGAATTGAATGGCGGCACCCTCTCCATCGCGCTCGATCTTTGTGAACGAATTAAGCACGACCGTAAGTGGGTCGGTGTCTGAATTATCTGCAAATTGTATCGGATAGACAAAGTTATTTGAGGGAAGGGCATATGAACCTACGGCTGCACCAAATTCATTGAAAATATTATAATCATCCACAGCCTCTTCAATACGTGCCATCGGGAACGAACCGAGGATCTGCTTCATAAAAAGATCCTTCATGTGGTCCTGTACGCCGACATAAAACACGATATCATTTGAAAAATTAGAAAGTACGAGTTCGAGTGAAAATGGTCCATACCCCGAAAGTGCTGCCTCACCCGAAGGAAGCATGCCAATATAAAAACGCTCCATAGAGGTGATAACTTCTTTGAACGTCGCCACCTTACTCCCCACCTCCCCGCCCGCAAAAGGAAGAGTCACCTCGAAGACCGTCATGTGAAGTGCCTTCGATAAAGTGCGCTCGCGATCAAGTCCTGGAACGATCGCACCAGTTCTGATGTATTCCACAAGCACGCGATGAAAATCATCTTCAATATGGGGATTATCAAGTGATTGCGTTACTTTAATGGCATTTAATATGCCCTTCTCTGAAAGAACGCGGTAGAGTTCGCGCATCTTTTCTGCATGCGGTATTGAATGAAGATGTTCAATGACCTCCTCGAACTGAGGATTATCAAGAATAAGATGCTCTTCAAGCTGCGCCGATGGAGCGGTCTTTGCATACTCAACGATCTCGCGTGAGATGACCGCTTCTTTTTGAGCAGGCTGTTCCGCTTGTGCTAATTGCTGCTCTCTCTCGGCAACGCGCTCGCGAAGATACCGAAGCTCTTCTTCAGGGGAAGCAAACTTTGGTGTTTCAAGTTGTTGATACTTCTCTTCCATGCTCCTCCTATTATAGAGGAATTATTATTGAAAGGCACGACGCGTCTATATGCCTCGACTACTTCCCCTCCTCCTCTGTAACAATATCTGAGGAAGAATCTTTATTGGGATCCAATTTATTTCCATATTTATCAATATATGGATATTCAGAGCCGAGTTGATCAAGACGAGCGGAGTCGATCATTTCGCTCGATCGAAGCATGACACCATCATGGATATTTTCCACTTTCGGCGTAATAGGGTTTGGTGTGTATTTCATACGAAAACCCAACTCTGCGGCGATCTTTTCGCGTCGCGCAATCTCTGCGTCTCCTTCAGGAGTTCCAGGGTGCATCCACGGACTCCATCCACCCTCAAATTCATTAAATTTTGAATTATCGGAAAGGTTAATATTTTTCGCCGCGATGGCACCCATCTGTGATGCCACCATATTCATCTTTTGCAGAACTGTTTGAGCAAGCGGATCACTTCCTATGCGCGAAGATATTTCTTGCTGCAACAAACCTGGATGTATATTTTCTAAATTCAACTTTTTTACATATTCACGCTCCTCGGGAGTAAACTCGACCCCTTTTATTTGATCCATCTCAGCATATGTTTTACGCACACCCGCAATAAACGGGGCGGAACTATCAGCAATACCATATTCCCACTCACCGGATGGATCGATCACTCGACCGGACAACTGAGCAGGAGGATATTTAGAAAGCTGCGCTGCGAGCCCCTCAAGATCTACTGGTGATGGACTCATTGCAACACGTGGAATACCGCCACGGCGTAAAATTTCTATGTCTTCATCATTTAATCCCCCCACATCTTCTGAAAAATCATTGATCGGGTGTGTATGCACCATTTCAATATCAGAGGTATTTGACTCCATTGCTTCAGACATTTTCTCACGATCCTCGTCAGTAAGAGGGACGGTATTTGATGTACCCCTCTTTAATATTGTCGGTGTAAAAACTTCATCCCCCTGCTTGCGCACAAGAAATGCAAAACTCTCCGCAGGTGCGAGGGTGGATTCTTTCAGCTGCTCTTTTGCTTCCTCGTATGTTCGTGGAATCTTTTTTTCCTCAAGTGTCTGCGCCATTTGAAGAGTAACTCCACGTTCTACTGCGGAAGCATCCGCCACAGCAGGCGTTGATGCCCCGATCGCAATTGCCGCGACGCCAACCTTTGCCGCCTGTGCAAGGCGCGCACGAAAGGTCGCGTAAAGCGCTTGTGCCTTATCACGAAGTGCGGCATCTTTTTCCGCATATCCACCCGAAACAAGAACATCTGCTGTTTCATGTTCAGAAAGACCGAGCATGGCAGCTTGCTCAGCCACCACAGCATCAAGCGGATACTTTGTGATATTCAAAGTGAGTGACTCAGAAAAAGCTTCCATCTCTTTCACTGACTCTTGCAGTATCTCGGGAGCGCGCGCAAGATCCTCTGCTGTAACAAAAGGATCCTCACTGGCCTCGAAAGCTGATGCTTCCGAGAAGGTCTCGGCAGTTGCCTCATTTCCTATTGGTAATTCCGTTGGATCAGTTTCCATGATGAAGTAATTCGGCACGTATTTGTTTACGGAGTTTTTCCGCAGCAGCCTCTTCGAGAGTACGTGTCGCTTCCTGAAGAAGCAATCCGCGTTCTTCATTGATGTATTCGAGCTCAGACACGAATGACTGATACGCGCTCAGGATGCGAGCACGCTCATCGATACATTCCTTATTCCGTGTCACATCTAAAACAGTCATATTATTCTTTTTGCCATTATACCAGAAGCAATCTTCATACTGTTTATGACACTTATAATTTGCGTAAAAATTCTTCCTGTTCTTTGTTTGTCTGGAGATGCCCAAACTCGCGAAATGTTCCACGACCGAATGTCTCATTAAAGAGACGCCCAAAAGGTAGGATGTTTCCCGTGAATGCACCCTTCGCAAGCATCTCGAACATTTCTTCTTCCGCTTCTTCTTTTGTCTTTCCCGAAAAACGCTCTGGGTTCGCAGTATAAATAGCATTAAAAAGCTTGAACATCACTTGGCGTTCTTTTGTATAGGAGTGACGAGCCTTCTCCATCTCAACCTGATTCTCTCGAAAACTTGTTATCCACGTTGGACGACGAAGCTCATCGAAATGATCGGGATGTTCCTTGATCATCACTGCAATGCGCTCTTTATGCGCACGAACGACTCCGCCGAATACGGGGTGATCATCGGGGATACTAAAGAGCATACGATTCGCCAATTCTTCAGTAACCGCCTCATTGAGTCCATTCAGGTAGACCTCGTCTTTATCAACGTCCCTGCTATTCACACTCAAGCCAAGTCGATACGAACGCACACCTATTTCCCCTGTATCATTTTGATCTACCTGCACCGCAGCGTAAGACTTTAAATGTAGTGACTCATGAATGATCAGATTAAGTCGCCCTGCACCCTCCTCACTCTCAGCAAGACGTATCTCTCCTTTATAGATATCCGTCTTTCCCATTTCCCCATGAGAAAGTTCTGCCGTTGGAAAAACATGCACCTGAGGAGGAATGATCGGAAAAGGCTCAAGACCAAAGGACTGGCGAAGCTCATCGATCTTCTGGTCGGCATAATGTATCGCTTCATTCTCAAACGGAGTTCTCCCGCGCTCGTGTGCATACGGAGAAGCCGCATTCTTCGTCGTTTCAAATTGTTTATAAAAGAGATAATCCTCTTTCTCTGCATCAGAAAATCCATTTCCCACAACGCGGTCTATGGGTGTATCAAGAAGGCGTTCATTCTCCACTGCGACACGCAGGAGAGATTTTCCAAGTTTCTCATTGATCCTTCCAACCTCTTCGGTCATCTTAAAAAACGGGAGTCCAGGAAGTCCATCGCCAAGAACATACTCTCTTGTGAGGTCAGGCCTCTCCGCAACCCTACGCGCGAGTTCAGTATCACCAAGTTCTTCCACGATATACGAATGAAGACCCTCGGGTGTCGAGGGTATTTCTTCATGCATGGACATGCGTTCTTCATTTGTTGGAACTCCTTCGGTCATATATAAATTCTTACGATGGAAGCGTGACGATCTCCACACCATCATCCGTAATAGCAATAGTATGCTCAAAGTGTGCAGAGAGGCTACCATCCTTTGTGATGACCGTGTATCCATCGGGCATCGCAAGGATATCTTCACTACCAAGCATGAACATCGGCTCAATGGCGAGCACCATACCAGATTTGATTATTGGCCCCGTTCCCTTATTTCCATAGTTTGGGACATACGGCTCTTCATGCACTTCATGCCCAACACCATGTCCACCAAGCTCACGCACAATACCGTAACCGTGTTTCTTTGCCACTGCCTCAACCGCAGCACCAATATCGCCAATGCGCCCGCCGACACGTGCCGCCTTGATGCCTTCAAAAAGTGAGCGCTCGGTGTGTTCTAAAAGTTTTTTTACTTCGTCAGGGATTTCTCCAACCGCAACAGTAAGCGCAGAGTCAGTGATCATGCCCTTGTGACTTACCCCAAGATCGATACTCACAATATCGCCCTCTTCAAGGACTCTATCCTCGCGAGGAATACCATGAACGATCTCTTCATTCACTGAGACACAAAGCGACGCAGGAAATGCACGACGTGCACCATGGGGAGTGTAGTTCAAAAATGGAGGAATATCTCCTCCTGCGCGGATGAGCTTTTCAGCAAGAATATCGAGGTCCTTTGTGGTGACCCCCGGTTTTATTGCCTTTTTGAGCTCCTGAAGCACGGACGCGAGACGTTTTCCAGACTCGCGAAGCAATGCTATTTCTTCAGCTGTTTTGATCTTTGCCATAAAGACACTCTAGCATAAGACATCGAATTTGTGAAGTGTCAAGACTTCCTACTATTCCCCAAACAAATTGGCGATAATTTCGCGGTGCACTTCCTCAATAGAGCGCTCACCATCAACTTCAATGAAGTCATAGTCACGGTCACGACGATAGTAGTTGATCGCAGGGAGGACGTCTTGCTCGAACCACGCAACGCGCTTCTTGATACCCTCAAGCGAATCATCTGCGCGACCCTCTTTCTTTGCACGCTCAAGCAAATGTTGAATAGACCACTCTGGAGAAACCTTGATATAGACAACCGCAGGCTGCTCGCGGCGGAAGAATTTCATCGCAATATCAAGATTCTGTGCTTCGTTGAGCGAGCGAGGGGAACCATCTAAAATAAGGTGTTCTTTGCCCGTAAGATTCTTCACAAAAATGTCGGACCACAGGTACATCGCAAGAAAGTCAGGTGCACGCTCTCCCTTCTCGATCGCTTCGCGCGCCATTTGTGATGCATACGACTCCCCCTTGATGAATTCTCGAAAATACTGACCCGTCTGCATATAGAAGATCGGGGTCTCGGGAGTCTTCTCTCGAAGGCGCTCTTTTAAAAGTGCGACTTGTGTTCCTTTTCCGCAGCCCGATGCTCCAATAAAAATAAAAGTTTCCTTGTTCATGGCCATAGTATATAGTGAAATCACCAAATCCTATAGGGGAAAACTTATGAAGCCTCACATCAGTACCACAAAAGAAGAGAGTGGAATCGACGAAGAATTCGTTCTAAAACTTCGTGAATTAGCACAAAAAGAGCGCCATCAAGAGTACCTGGACCTCCTTCACCCCGCACTAGAACAAGTAGTATTACGCGAATCAGACGAACCACTCCTCCACCTTAAAAAACACCTCGATCCACGTATTGCGATCGATCTTGCAGAGCTTCCGATCGAACTCACCAAAGAAGAACATTCTGGGAGATTCTATCTCCGCAAAGGTATCATTGAACGATTGAATCGAGTACAAGCTTCACTTCCTGATGAATTTCGCCTGTGTGTGCGCGACCCCCTCCGTACTGAAGATATCGTCTGGAAGCTCCATCGTGCATATGTCGCAAATGTAATGAAAGAGCAAGATGTTGACGAGAGAACTGCGGATCTCTATGTGCGCAATATTCTCGCGCTCCCCGACGACCCCGTCACCCCCGGACACATGACAGGTGGAGCGATCGATGTTGTCCTCCTTCATGCCGATGGCTCGCGTGCGCAAATGGTCATTGATTATGAAGTCATTCCACGAAAGAAGCAGATGTTCACCGATTGCTCAGGGCTCCCCGAACACGTCGTCTATCACCGACAACTACTCAAGACGCACATGGAGGGGGAGGGATTCATGAATTACTTTCGTGAATACTGGCACTACTCTTTTGGTGACTCCTACTGGGCCGTACGCCGCAAGGAAAAAGTCGCGCATTATGGTATTCCGCAAAAACACCACTTCCCTTCTTGAACAAAAAACACCCAAGTGGGTGTTTTTTGTATGTTCTTTATTTTTTTCGACGAGATGCGAGGCGAAACTAAATTCCGAAAAATAAAAACAAACAATTTGAGATACAGTACGAGGCGTGGAATAAAAATAACGGCCAGTTGTACTAACAGTACTACTGGCCGTTATTTTTATGAACACAACAAAGTAATGTG
>DAIUCR010000004.1:30014-54595 GCA_036846065.1 Patescibacteria group bacterium
GTTGTACTAACAGTACTACTGGCCGTTATTTTTATGAACACAACAAAGTAATGTGTCTATTTTTTTTAAAACATTCAAATTTTAATGCAATGCGAGGCGTCGAGGAGCGATCTTGTTGAGCTGTACGGATAGTACTGCGAAATAAGTCGCAACGATGACAACGACGCAGTGCGCAAAATTTGAATGTTTTAGTATTCGCGCATCGAGAGCTGTGCATCCATCTTCTTGATGAGATCGAGCACCACCGACACCACAATGAGGAGCGCCGTACCACCAATAGCGAGCGTATTGTTTCCTGTCATTGACTGCATCGCGAGTGGTAAGACTGCGACACTTGCGAGGAAGAGTGCTCCGGCAAAAGTAATGCGCGTGAGGATCTTCGCAACATGCTCTGCGGTTGCGACACCCGGGCGAACTCCTGGAATGAACGCACCTGACTTCTGAAGATTTGTTGCAATAGCATCAGGGTCAAATGTGACAGCCGTGTAGAAGTACGTGAAGAGGAATACGAGGATAAAGTAGAATATCGAGTATATCCAACCTCCCGTAAACCACACCTTCATCGTCTCGCCGATCATCTGTAATGTTGGGTTTGCAAGCCCCGCAAAGAATCCTGCGATAAGTTGAGGGAAGAGCAAGATCGAAAGTGCAAAAATGATCGGAATGACTCCTGCCTGATTCACGCGAAGTGGAAGATATGTCGAAACTCCTCCGTACATCTTTCCACCACGAACGCGCTTTGCGTACGTAATAGGAACAGGGCGCTCCGCCTCAGTCATCACGATAACTCCAGCAACAATAACTACTGCAGCAACAAGGAAGGCGATATACATCGGAATCTGTGATGGGTCGTAGTTTGTTGCAAGCAATTGTGAAGTTGCCTGAGGAATACTTGAGACGATACCCGCAAAAATGATAAGTGACACACCATTGCCGATACCGAACTCTGAAATAAGTTCACCGAGCCACATAAGGAGCACTGAGCCCGCAGTAACAATAAGCACGTTCGCAAAAAGACCGAAAGGATCAAGTGCGCCGAGTGCTCCCTGACGAGAAAGGAGTGTGAGAAGTCCATAACCCTGAAGCATTGCGAGAGGTACTGTCAGCAAACGAGAGTATTGAGTAAATCGCTTACGTCCAAGCTCTCCTTCCTCATGATAGAGTGCCTTCAATTTTGGAGACATCATCGTAAGGAGCTGCATAATGATCGATGCGGTAATATATGGACCAACACCAAGCATAACGATCGAAAGGTTTGAGAGTCCCGAACCAGAAAAGACATTCAAGAGACCGAGGAACTGATTGTTGCGGAAAAACTGTTCAAGTGCGACCGTATCCACTCCTGGAATAGGTACCGCAGCGGCGACACGGAAAAGTGCGAGTGCGGCAATGACAAACAAGATACGCTTACGCAATACCCTGTCTCCAAACATCAAGCGCATTTTGTGGAAGAAGTTATTCATGATTCTCGGGATAACCCGTAATGTTATGCGACAGACCCTCCGGCAGCCTCAATGCTTGCCTTTGCTGTCTCAGAAAAGAGACATCCGGAAAGGACGACCTTCTTTGTAAGCTTTCCTGTTGCAAGGATCTTGATAGCGGGAACACGTCCAGCAACCTTCTTTACAAGCTTCTTCGCAACAAGAGTTTCTGGATTCACTGCATCGCCTGCAGCAAATGTCTTCTCGATAAGTGCAAGATTAACCAATGCTGGCTTCACCTCAAATGACTTGAATCGATAACCGCGATTCTTTGGAAGCTTCTTGATGATATCGCGAAGTTCTGGGCGCATGCTTGTACCAGCACGCGACTTCTGACCCTTGGTACCACGACCGGAAGTCTTTCCGCGCTTTCCACCGCGACCGACGCGTACGGATTTTTTGTTTTTTGTAAATCTTGTGAGTTCGTTGAGTTGCATATGCGAGTTCGTTTAGTTGTCTTATTTCGCGACTACCGCTTTATCAGTTTTTTCTTCAGTATTGGTGCGTACGCGAATACTTTCAAGAGCCTTGATCGTCGCACGTGCCATGTTGAGCTTGTTCTTGCTACCACTCATGATCTTTGCAGAGATATCAGTGATACCTGCGAGCTCAAGAGCGTTACGTACAGCAGAACCGGCAACAAGACCGCGTGATGGTGCTGGGCTTATTTCTACTGTTGCTGAAGAATACTTTGCAGCAACCTGATGAGGGATAGAGTTTGTCTTTGTGAGCTTGACCGTGATCATGTGCTTCTTGGCATCCTTTGCAGCCTTCTCCATTGCGTTTGAGATATCTCCGGCTTTTCCTGTACCAACACCAACCTTACCCTTACGATCACCAATGATCATTGCGACACTGAAGCTGAAGCGGCGACCACCCGCAACAACGCGAGCAACACGACGCACCTCAATAGACTTCTGCTCATATTCTGGGCGAGCGCGTTCTGGGCGAGGACGACCTCCACCGCGTTTATCTCCGCCAGTGTTACCCTTTCCGCGACCCTGTCCACCGCGCTGTCCACCACTTGAGCGCATTCCCGTACGTGCGCCTCCACGAGGTGCTCCGGCAGGTGCTGCTACTTTTGGCGTTGATTCAACTTGTTTCTTTTGTTCTTCCATATGGTCTCAATTAAAAGGTAAGCCCTCCTTCGCGCGCAGCGTCAGCAAGTGACTTTACGCGACCCGTATAAAGGAAACCTCCACGATCAAATACGACATGTGTGATCTTCTTTCCCTTCGCCTTCTCTGCGATAGCCTTTCCAACAACCGAAGCACGCTCCATCTTTGTTCCTGTCTTTGCCTTCAAATCAGAAGCTTCGATAAGTGTTACTCCCTTTGTGTCATCAATAAGCTGCGCAGTGATAAAACGCGCTGAACGAAATACCGCAAGTCTTGGCTTCTCTGCCGTACCTGAGACTCGTGCGCGAATACGATTGTGCCTGCGCATGCGATGATAGTTTTTTTGTTCTGTCTTGTTCATATGTATGAGGAATTATGAAGTCTTCTTACCCTGCTTGCGGCGAATAACTTCATCAGAATAACGGATTCCTTTACCCTTATATGGCTCCGGCTCGCGATACGAACGTACCTTTGCGGAAAATGCACCAACAAGTTCTTTATTGATACCACTAATGATCATCGATCCCTTCTCTGTCTTCACGGTAAGCCCTTCAGGGATATCGAGATTAACAGGATGAGAGTAACCAAGTGACATGTTCAACTTTGAACCCTGCGCATCGGCCTTGTATCCGACACCTTCAATGAAGAGCTTCTTCTCAAAGAGTGTATTTACTCCTGCAACCATATTCTTAATGTGTGCAACAACAGTACCAAGCATTGGCTTGTGGTCGCGATGATCGTCGCGGAGAGACACGGTCATTTCACTACCTTCGATCTTTACTTCTGCGACATGAGGAAAAGTACGGGTAAGCTCACCAAGAGGTCCCTTTACTTTCACTGTATCCCCGGAAAGAGTAACTTCCGTTTTTGCTGGGATTATTATAGGTTTTTTTGCTAGGCGTGACATAGTGATTTTACCAGATTTTACAAATTACTTCACCGCCGACGTGCTCCTTACGAGCTTCGGTGTCAGTTAAAAGGCCTTTTGGAGTCGAAAGGATCATAAGTCCATGACCCTGAAGGACGGGACGAATCTCCTTTGAACCAATATAGACACGACGAGAAGGGCGAGAAACGCGCTCCATACCACGAACACGAGGAACTCGTGGGGCATCGTACGCAATACCGATCTCAATAAGGCGCTCATCGCGCTTACCCTTCTTTAGTTTCCTTACTACTGACGTTACATAGCCCTCCTTCAAAAGAACATTTGAGAGGCGCAATTTCATATCAGAAAAAGGCACATAGATGACCGTCTTACCGGCATGTCCTCCATTTTTAATACGCACAAGTATATCAGCGATAGGGTCTGTGATTACCATGATGCTTTCTTAATTCCAGGGATCTTTCCCTCGTTTGCTAATTCACGAAAACAAATGCGACAAAGGTCGAAGTCACGCATATAACCGCGCGCACGAGCACACTTGAAGCAACGATTGACCGCACGAACCGGAAATTTCGGGTTCAATTGACGAACTGTTGTAGATTTTTTTGCCATAATGATTATAATACCGACTCGTTCCGTAATCGGAGGCCGGCCCGTTTCCCTCAATATCACGCCTTATATCTTCTTTTTCCCAAAAAAGAGAACCAAAAGGAGTAAGACGGATTAAAGAGAACGATTGAGCAATCCTAGCAAGGAAGAGAGCGACTGTCAATAAAGCCTAAGCTTCCCTTTTGTCATCTCTTTTTACCCTCCTTTCACAATTTTCCTTAAAACAAAGGAGTTTTTCCTGTGAAATACCCTGAAAAACATTAAGCTCCCCGCACGCGCGACATTTTACCTCGATCTCACTTTCGACAAGAATGGCCTTAAACATGAGTTTTTTACACTTTCTACAACGATATTCTTGGTAGATCATCTTCTTTATTATACAACACGACCATAAAGCAAGAAAAAGACCGCCCAAATACTGGGCGGTCAAAAGAACTATACTGCAGTGAAATACTCTGGTGCAACGTGCACGATAAGCGCACCAAGGGCAAGCGATACTCCAAGGAGAGCGAGATAGCGGGCAAGCCACTTAAGACGAGTACTCCACGAAGCTCCCATCTTACGACGATCACACACTTCCTCTTTCCTTCTGTTTTCGGTGCTATTTGAAGAATCAAGCGTTCGCCGATCTCCCCCCTTTTGCCAAACCTCGTCCTTTCGGGCGTAGGCAATAGAAAGCATCCACAGTCCAAGCACGACATCAACGCAATTTTCGAACAATGTCTGACTCGTATTCCCCAAAACAAGGAACAATACGAGCCCCGCACCCGCAGCAACCACCGCATAAAAACGAAGCAATGGATGCGTGCGCAAAGAGACCAGAACGATCATCCAGACCAAGAATATCGACGACTCTGCGATATAGAGCGAAAGGAGAATAAGCCCCAATACGCCAATATACGCAAAAAGCGAACCAACGATCTGCAAGATCCTTCCTCCGTCAAGCGGCCGAATAGTGATCACGAGATTGAATACTCCAATGATCACCGAAACAAAAGCTGCAAGAAAGACGAAATCAGCAGCATTCATAACAACATGGGTAGCAAACAGCCATACCAATATCGCAACACTCCCCAGAAATGCATGTGCACAGATCTTGCGCACGAGCGAAATTGAGAAGAATTGATGAAACACCTCACCCCATGATGCTGATTCAGCAAACATACCTCGACCAACTGACTGCCTCGAAAGCAGTGAAAGATGGTACAGCATTGCAATATAGAAGAGTACCGCCATGCCCAAAAATACATGATGAAGGCCGACGAACTTTATATCAGGAGTGATGACCCACAAAAGCAAGAGGATTGCGCCTCCGATGATGCTAAAAAGTGGTCCACCAAACCCAATGAATGCCTCTTCTTCGCGTGATGCCATAGGTGGTGCCTGTATAAATGCACCGACCCCAGGAAATGCACGCATCGAAAAGAAGGTTTCCCAAAATGCACCCAGCTTCAAGTAATGGATTGCCCAGACATGACCCGCCTCATGGATAAGTAATGCTCCAATAAAGGCGAGCGCGAACGCCGAACCTTTGTCCACAGCATAAAATCCAACCGAAACAAGGACACTGAAGGTCGAGGCAACCGCACTACTTGCTTTCATAAGCTTAAGCAACTTGATCAACTCAAGGATCTTTTCGTTCTTTAGCCCAAATAGACCAATGACGAGTATCCACTGCCGAAGCGGTGTTGGTACGTAGTTAAAGAATGATCTTTTGCGTTCTTTCGGAAGAAAGATCGACATGATGTACCCCTATGTGAAGAACGATGATACCTACAAATTACACGAAAATAGCATTTTGTCAATGTGCCAAAAATTCCAAACCTTATCAAATACGTAAAAAAACACCCGAATGAATCGAGTGTTTTTTATGTAATGCAAAATATATTCTATTTCTTGCCCAAGCGTCTGCGTCCACGCTTTGTGACATCGTCAGCTGCGTCGCGGAAAGGAAATCCGATCACTTCAAGCACATCTTGTGCCTCTTCCTTTGTTTTTGTTGAAAGGACGATCGTGACCGCAAGACTGAACACATCCTTAAGATCTTCGTCGGCAGTTTCGGGGAAGATAGTGTGCTCCTTTACACCGTAAGTGAAGTTCCCCATTGCGTCGATCGACTTTGTAGAAAATCCACGGAAGTCCTTCGTGCGAGGAATAGCAATATTCACAAACTTATCAAGAAAGCCGTTCATGCGTGCACCACGGAGAGTCACCACAAGACCGATCTCTTCTCCTTCGCGAAGCTTGAATGATGCAATAGACTTCTTTGCGAGACGAGCAGACGGCTTCTGTCCCGTGATCGTTGCAAGGCGACTTGCAATGAACTCAGGGCGCTTCTTGTCGCTGCGGCTTTTTCCCGTACCAACGGAGATGAGCACCTTCTCGATCTTTGGCGCCTGCATGACATTCTTATATCCATACTTCTCCTTAAGCTTTGGATAGGCTGTCTTTAATTTTTCTTTTACTGTAGGGACGTTCATATGTGTTCAAAATTATTTCTTCTTGGGCTTATCAGCTAATGCCAGCTTGGACACACGCATAGGCATAGCGATCTCGATAACCTGACCCTTCTTTCCTTCTTGGCGAGCGCGCTGATGTTTCTTGCGCATGTTCACGCCCTCAACAACGGCAACACCCTTCTTTGGCAGCACCCTTGCAACCTTTCCTTTCTTTCCTTTTTCTGTACCCGAGAGTACGACAATATTGTCTCCTTTTTTAATATGCATAAGCCAATTGAATTACACAACTTCTGGTGCGAGGGAAATAATTTTCTTATATCCGCGATCTGCGATCTCGCGAGGAATAGGGCCGAACACGCGACCTGCGCGAGGCTCATTCTTTGCGTCGATAAGTACGACTGCGTTCTCATCAAAGCGGACATAGGAACCGTCGACACGGCGATGTGCATTTGCAGTACGCACAACAATGGCGCGACACACATCTCCCTTCTTTACGGGTTTGCGAGGCTCTGCGGTCTGTACTGAAAGTACAACAATGTCACCAATGGCGGCATAGCGGCGCTTGCTTCCTCCGATGACCTTAAATACACGTCCGATCTTTCCTCCGGAGTTATCTGCGATCTTTACAATTGTTCGTGGTTGAATCATAAGCCTTTTGTATTCTTTAGTTCATCGACCTGGTCTTCAGGTATTGCTCGATGTCTTGGACTCCTAATTTTTCGACCGCAACAAATGCTTTGTGCTTCGAGACCGGTGCGCATCCCTCGATGCGTACACGATCGCCAACATGAAACTCGTTCTTTGGATCATGCACCTTGTAGCGCTTGTTTCGCTTGATGAACTTCTTGTACTTTGGATGCTCCTCGTAGCGAGTGACGAGTACGACGCGCGTCTTATCCATCTTGTCTGAAACGACAATTCCAATGAGTGACTGCTTCTTCGTGATGTGCTCTTTTGTTTTTTCCATGGTCGTCATATTTAGTTTGCTTTACGTGAAGCGAGCTCAGTAAGCAATCGTGCAACGTCTTTCTTGGTGTTTGAACCAGTCTTTACATTCTTTGCTTTGCTTCCCGCAATATCAAATCGGAACTGGCGCACTTCCTCGCGCTTCTCTGCAAGCATTTTCACGATCTCTTTATCTGCAAGTTTTCGGATATCTGTTATCTTCATATTGTTTTAACAATTATGCCTCACGAGAGACCATGCGAGTGCGGACAGAGACCTTTGAGCCAGCCTTTCTGATTGCCTCCTTTGCTTTCTCAGGAGTTACGCCATCGATTTCGAATAAAATACGTCCAGGAAGAACTTCTGCAACATATCCTGCGGGATCACCCTTTCCTTTACCCATCGGAACTTCCGCACCCTTACGAGTGAATGGTCTGTCCGGGAAAATACGGATCCATACACGACCGGTCTTTCCAACATTTCGAGAAAGCACGCGACGTGCTGCTTCGATCTGGTTTGAGGAGATGCGTGATTCTGTCTCAGCCTTGATGCCGTACGAACCATAAGAAAGGGTGGTACCACGAGTTTCTGTGTGGACTCTCTTCTTGTTCCAGCGATTCGACTGCCATTTACGATGTTTTACTTTCTTTGGGAATAACATAAGCCTATTTTAGATTACGAGTGAGTAGCAGTACCTACGCGTGCTCCAGCCTTTTGCTTCTCAGCAAAGACCTCGCCCTTATAGATCCATACCTGGATACCAATAACACCGTACGGAAGATTTGCCTTTTCACGAGCAAAGTCAACGTCGGCACGAATCGTCTGCAAAGGAATATTTCCTGCGCGAACACTTTCGCGGCGAGACATATCTGCACCACCAAGGCGACCTGCGACTTCGATGCGAGCACCCTTCACGTCACGATTTGCCATCACCTTCTCAAGCATCTGCTTGATCACGCGCTTAAATGGCATACGCTTCTCGAGTCCCTCAGCAACCATCTGACCGACGATCGATGCGTTCGACTCAGGATTGCGAACTTCTTCAATTTCAATTTTAAAATCTTTTGGCACCTTCAACTTAAGACGTGCGAGCTTTGAAGAGACCTCGGCCTTCAACTTTGTTGCGCCTTCTCCATTGCGACCAATGACGAGACCAGGGCGAGCAGTCTTGATGACGATCTTCCACATTTTGTCATTGCGCTCCATTTCGATATCAGAGACATGCATACCGCGAAGACGCTTCGTAAGAAACTCACGCAAAAGTACGTCTGCCTTAAGATATGCTTGGTATTGACCACGATCGGCGAACCAGCGCGACTTCCAGTCGCGGAGGATGCCTAGGCGGTGTGAATATGGGTGTACATGATGAGACATAGGATGATGAAAGATTATTCTGCCTTTGTTGCGGCCTTCTTCTTAGTAACAGTCTTCGCGGTGGTCTTCTTTGTTGCCGGAGCAGTCTTCACCACCGATGCAACCCCAGCTTTCTTCAAAGCTTTCTTTGTCACAAGAGTAGCCTTATCAGCGAGAGTGACCGTGATGTGGCTTGTATGCTTGTGAATTGGGAATGCGCGACCATGTGCGCGAGGGCGAGAACGCTTTAAAATAGGACCCTTATCGACAGTGATACTCTTCACAACGAGAGCCTTCTCATCAAGACCAGCAGCCTTTGCATTTGCAACTGCAGACTTAATAAGCTTTACGAATATTGGAGCTGAGCGCTTTGCGCGAAAATCCAACTGAAGAATTGCATCTTCGACCTTCTTTCCACGAACAAGATCCGCCAAGAGACGAGTCTTGCGAGGTGATTGACGATATTGAGAGAGTGTTGCTGTTGCTTCCATATAAATTCGTGATTATTTCTTCTTTGCACCGTCAGCTGACTTTGCAGCCTTTGCTGCAGAGATCTCAGCCTCTTTCTTCTTTGCCTCAAGCTCTTTCTGCATCTTTCCACCGTGGCGGTAGAACTTGCGAGTCGAGGAGAATTCACCGAGACGATGTCCGACCATTTCGTCAGTGATCTTCACTTCAATAAAATCCTTTCCGTTGTGAACGCCGTAGGTGTATCCAACCATCTCAGGTGCGATCTGTGATGCGCGTGCCCAAGTCTTAATAACCCCTGCTGCGTCAGGTTTTTTGCCCTCAATCTTCTTGAGAAGCTTCTCATACACATATGGTCCTTTTTTAAGTGATCGTGTCATATTTTTTAGTCCTATTTCGGCGTTTTTTAAATAATCTCTACCAACGCCCCTGATCCTCCCACGGCGTAGATGAAAAAACTATTTAAATACCTTGGTTGGAATACTAGCAAATAGGGCAACAATGTCAAATATATAAAAGAAAAACCCCATATTTATGGGGTTTTTGAGGGAAATTCGCTTAAAGAATCAGTTGTTTTCTTCCGAAAGCTCAAGAGTATCTGAGCTTTCCCTACTCCGAGGACAATGCTCGGACAAGCAAAAAAGGAGTGCCGCAGTCGCAATGATGCCAAACAATCCATATGAAACGAAGCTGACATCGTTATTTGCACAACGCAGGCCCGTCATCATGAACGCATAGATGGTAAATATCGTGAGCATGCTCAAGGGAACCACCTCATCAACCTCGTCATTCTTTTTGCTGCCGGAAATGCGGCTGCCAAAAAAGTAGACTCCCAAGAAAAATAATACGATTCCTCCCAGGATGAGACCGATGATCTGGAGCAAGAGCAAGACACTCTCGGGAACAATTCCGCTCATGAGTATTGCGGGAGCACGGAGAACGCTTTCGAATTCGCGAACCCTATCTTCCATGCGCAGATACGATGCATTAAGAAAGCCTGCATACACAAAAAGTGCGACAGCAGGAAGTATTGCGAAAAAGTGATACTTCGAAAAACAGCGCGAACGTGACATACAACACCCCTCCTCTGGTTGACGACAAAGAACAACAAGTCATAGTTGTACTCCTTAAATAAATTTTGTCAAAAGCTAAAAGTACATAAATCACTAGATGATTCGGCGTATGCACTTTATCTTGCAAAAAAGAATCAAAAATGGCTCAATATTTGAATGAGCATACTTGATGATTACGATTATCACCTCCCCAAAGAACTGATCGCAAATTCTCCCGCCTCACCACGTGACTCATCGAGACTTTTTGTGTACGACACAAAGACCGGCACGGTGACGTTTGATATATTTCGGAATATCGGGACACATCTCCCCAAACCATCGCTACTGGTATTCAATAATACGAAAGTTGTCCCTGCACGCCTGTGGCTCAAAAAAGAGCTCCTTCCCACACGAGGAGGCATAAGGGCGGGTGGCGGAAAGATCGAAGTACTCCTTATGATGAATGAATATCGCACGGGGGATGAGCTCATTAAGGGTGTCGTCGATCGCAAGATACTCCCGGGAGCAAAACTCTATTTCCAGTCGGGAGACTATCTTGAAATAATGAAACAGGAAGAACAATTTTTCTTTTTTCGTCCAAGCGTCACCATTCCTGAACTCTTTGAACTACTCACAAAAGAAGGAGTGACCCCAATACCTCCATATATAAAGAATGCAAATATCCCCGAACAGGTACTTCGCGAAAAATATCAAAGCGTACTCGCCAAACACGCAGCCTCAGTTGCCGCGCCAACAGCAAGCCTACACTTCACCGAAGAACTTCTTTTCGCACTCGAAAAAGAGCACATTAAAAAGACAGAGATCACACTCCATGTCGGCGCAGGAACATTCGCGCCGATCAGTGAAGAAAATTTTACAAACAAAAAACTCTTTACCGAATATCTCGCAATAGGAAACGAGAGCGCAGCAATGATCAATCACGCAAAAGAGGAGGGCACTCCGATCATACCCGTTGGCACGACCGCAATGCGAACGCTCGAATCCTCTGCGATAAAAAATGGTTCGACGTTCACCATAGAAGAATGCACAAAGCCAACAAATATTTTCATTTATCCACCATATGAATTCAAGATAGCAGACGGTCTTATCACCAACTTTCACGTCCCACGCTCATCGCTCATGTTGCTCGTCGATGCACTTCTCAAGCACAAGCGTGCGCCACACGATATTCTCGCACTCTATGACATTGCGATCAAAGAAAGATTTCGCTTCTACTCTTTTGGAGACAGCATGCTTATTCTTTAAAAGAATTGGGAAACAAAAAACCACGTCGTTGCCATGACGTGGTCTTTATAAATTGTTCGTTGTTTTCTTTCGATGAGCTGGCATCTTTTTGTATTATGCAGTCTACAGACTGTTTCTACATAAAGAACAATTTGGCAAATTGCAGCTTGGGCTCTCCCGCACAATGACAACAAACACTCAATATAGAAGTTTCCTGTGTGTCTCGTTCACTGCCCTTCTCTCTCTATGCTGTAGACATGAGGATGGATCGACAATGTTGATACGAAAGAAGTACAAGTAACAATAGCGTTCATGCCGTTTTTTCCGTCATGTTCGCACATATCACTTGCGGAAACTATAGTGCATTCCGTCCCACTTTTGATGGTTCATCACACACTACGGTCTGCTTGTTTTCTTTGTAGAAAAACACCCAGTTCGTAATGTGCGAAATACTGTCTTTATTATATCTCACACACAAACGAAGTGCACGAAGTTATCCACTTTTCTATGCAAAAAAACACCCAGCAATGCTGGGTGTTTGAGTATTCACAAGTTCCCCGCCGACTCATTCATGAAACCACCCCAGGTATCACCTGAATCCCGGCATCAAAGTTAAATACGACACACCAAAGATAGGCGACAATCGCAGCGGCGATTGCAAGATCAATGAGTCCACAGAGCACATACTTGTTCCACAAGAGCCGCTTGAGTCGATTGTCTATCATAATGCTGACGAAGAATGCGTTGATTGATATGAGTTAAGTGTATTCCCATGTTTCACATCGGCATCAAGGAGTATTTCGTTCGGGTATGCGGCTTTGAATGAAATGACCTTCTCATCTTTATCGGAAAGAATGCGGAGTTCATCGGGAGAGAGGTTGGGATTAGAGGAAAGAAGTTTTTTCTCATTGGGATGCCCACCAAGGCGATGGCCCACAGTAGGATTCTTTTGCACTCCAACCGATCGCACCGCCATCACATACGTTGATCCTGGCTGAAGGAACGCGCCATTGTCATACCCTGACCCTGGCAAGAGCGTGTCTCCACCTTCTCCGGAAACATACAAGATGCCGTGCTTATAGCCCCCCTCCTGATCAATGAGTACCTCTCCATGAAGATTTCCTTTGATATTCTCGATAATCTCAACACTAAATTGTGTACCAGGATTATCTCCCGGAAGTATCACATTACCCATTCGCTTCACCACCTTCCCCACAAACACATGATGTGACCCACCTATAAGCACCCGATCATTACTGAAGTCTGCAACATAGGAATAATGTGATTGCGCGACGATCGGAAGTTTGATCACGCTGGTGTATATTCCAAGCATTACAACACCCAAGAGTCCTACGATCACAAATGTATTAATAACACCGTATTTGAGAATAGTTTTTATGGTCATGATGAAGTTTATTTAATATTAATCCCATAAGTATCGATAATCAATAATGTCTTGACCACCGAGAATTATTTGCGCATTCGTCATAAAATAGACTATATTTCCCAAGAAGCTGTGGTCAAGGCCGAGTGCGTGCCCGAGTTCGTGAGTAATGACATTTTGAATATAGCTGGGGGGGTAGCTGGTGAGATAATTACTATTTAATTCTAATTTATCAGCACCAAGTGGGTTATAAGTATACTGACCAGCCCATTTACTATTAGAGTCACTCACCCCCGACACATCGAGGTCCTGAATGGTCCATATTGTATCCGTTGCAACATTGATTGACCCTCGCACATCCCGTCCCACTTTTGATGGTTCATCACACACTACGGTCTGCTTGTTTTCTATGCAAAAAAAACACCCAGCATTGCTGGGTGTTTAAGCGTACGGAGCGATCACGTACTGGGAATGATATTTTCACAATGAAAGGATGGGAGCATTTCTTGCACCTTCTCCACGATAACCTCAAGATTGATACCTTCACCATGATGCGCGATCGCATGCCTGAGCGTCTTTTCAGAAACAAGACCGAGCAGAACTCCGCGAAGAAGCGCCATCATATACCCGACATGTTCATGACATACTTCCTTGTAGAAAAGGTAGATATTCGAGTCGCGAATACCGAGCGCATCCATGCAATAAAGCGGAGCAAGCGGCCCCGCAGGACGGAGCGCACAATCCGGATCGACAGAAAGAACATTCTCCGTCACCTCGACGCACACACGAAGTGCATTCTCGTCTCCACCAGACATGGTCTCTATCGCGTCTTTGACGTAGTCATTCGTATGAACCCAGCTTTCCTTCGCACTCATGAAGATCTCCTTATTGAGAGTAAGCAATGTACAGCTAAAAAAATTATGTCACATAATTATAATTATGCAAGCAATTAGAGTCAAAGAAAAACAGGCTTACGCGAAGCCTGTTTTGCGGGAACGTTATCCCACCGTACGTTCTGCGACATCCACACGCACAAGGACGATCTCACAGAATTCAAGAGTCACACCGGATGTTGCGCCACCGTATTCCGATTCTTCATTACTGATATACGCACGATACCCCGCCGTGCGCAGGATGGCACGAAAGCGCGCCATCTCATCCTTGGTTACCGGAGTGGTGATGACGCCAATGTTTCGGTGCCACGCATTGATGCCATACTCTTTTTCTGCGCACTCTACCTTTTCCCCAAGAAGCCCTTCAGTGATCTCTTCGTGAGAGATAAAAAAGTGACGATTTCCGCACCCCGCCATACAGAGCTTAAAGAGATCTGGGGTGACGACCTTTGACTCACTCATACTATGTTCCTCCTAATGATCACAAAACTAAAGAACATTTTATCATAAAATATTCATTTTGTCGAGTACGCTCAAAAAGAATTGACGAGGCGTGTTTTCCTGTTACTCTCATGAAAGAAACTCTTGCGCGAAAGGAAAATTATGACATTCGACCTCTTTATCATAGGAGTTGTTGCAAGTTTTGGGATATACATTGCGTCCATCATTATTCTCCTGTGTATGAATACGCCCTTTGTAAAACTGAATATTGGCAGATGGTTTCTTGGGGGATTACTCCTCCTTTGGACCGGCATCATCATGCGCGCAACAATGCACGCGGAGATAACACTGCTTTGCGAAACGGCCACGAAAGCATTCAAGCACACAATGCGATCTCTTCTTCATATTTTCCTATACTCATAAACGATCGACGGAGAGGATAAAGACCATGACTAACCTGAGCCCTGAAGCGCTCGCGGAAATAAAAAAGAACCTTGATGAACATATCGAGACGCAGACCCCACTCCCTGGAAATATCTGCAAAACATGTAATGGAGAAGTGATAAAGAAAGTCACTGGACTTTACATGGGAAAATTCTTTTACTCCTTCCCAGAGTGCAATAAGTGCGGAAGAATATATTTTTACGCAACGAATGTGCCCACAGTAGGCGAAGAAGCATTCCGAAGGATACTCGAGCAACCGTTTACCATTTGAAATAAAAAACAAAGCCCCGAACACTCGGGGCTTTTTTGTATCAATTTGTGGCACTATGCCTGCGACGCTCTTGGAGTTGCGACCATGTTTGGCGCAAGTGTTGCACCTTGGGAGAATTCTCGAGCGCCTTATCTACCAAAGGCAAACCTTTGATCACCAGATCAACAACCGTAGAGGGGAGCGACTGGCATGCGCTGTTGTAATCACTCTCCAGCTCTTCAAGACTCTTGTGCACAGGGATATTATTCATCACCGTCTCCTTTGTGAAATATGTTCACGAGAACAGATAAACCTCTGTATAAACTATACCTTTGGATGCTCTTTGTCCACAGAAATATTTCACGAAACAAAAAGAGGGGTCTCGCAATAGAGCCCCCCCTCATAAGTCATAACAAACACTCACGATCAAATGAACAAGCAGACATCGGCCTCTCTGGCGATGGGCAGAAAATATGCCGCGCCAACATAATCCTTCACTTCAGAAATGAACTCGTCCTTATCGAAACCAAAGAGGTCGACAGTCATTTGGCATGCGATCAATTTCACATCAGACTCGATGCACGCATCACGCAATTCCGCGATCTCTGCAACGCCGACATTTTTGATGGTCTGCTTCATGAGGGCGGTTGCAAGAGACTCATATCCAGGAACAAGCGATTGAACCATGTTCGGAATGTTCCAGCTGATACCACGAAACCATTCAGGGCCCATGGGCATCTTCATTGGCATCGCCGGATTACCAAGCGGGCTGACCTGCGCAGTGATGTTCTTCTTGAGCAGGGTAAGGCCGTAGAAGGTGAAGAACACGGATACATCCCAACCAAGTGCGGCACCGGTTGATGCAAGAATGAACGGCGGGTAAGCCCAGTCGAGCGTACCTTTTGTTGCAATGATCGCCATGCTCGGTGGTTTATTCTTTCGAGCAAGCAACTCCCGTAATTCGACAATCTCTTCGGGTGAAAAAGGACCTTCAGACATACCTACCTCCTTGCCCATTTGGGCGCTATACCGATCGCAAAGAACGATCAGTTTCTGGATAGAGTTATAGCACTAATCAAAAAGATAGCAAGAAACACAATTAGCCCGCCACGTGTTTTGCAAAGACATCACGCTCGTGAAGATGGAGCAATATGTCGACAGTTATCTTAAGTGCGATCAAAACAACAAGCGCAAATATCGGCGCACCGATCGCCATAGAAAATCCACCACCAAAGATGATCGTGAGATGCATTATGAAAATGCGCTTATAAGGCTGAATAAAGAGGTCGGGAGCGGAGAGACTCTTGTATTCTCCCTTTCCAATATAATTTGTGAAATATGAAACAGCATGACTCCACAAGAGAGAAACAAATCCCATTACAATTGCAAGAGTAGGCATTTCATCCGACTTAAATAACGCAAAGACAAACACTCCATGCACTGCAGTAAAGAGACCATAATGCAGAATAAAGAACGCGATCAACTGCCGTTTCATCTCTGGTACATATGGCTTCCCTCCCAATTTCACTCCTGCTTGCGCGTCTGGCATCGGCTTCTCCGCGCGGCGCATGCGAATGACATTGAATATTCCGATCACAATATTCTCGAGCCAGTAGAGGAGCATGATCGCAAACAAGCTCCAACCAAAGAACAGTACACCAAATAAGGGAATTAGATTTGCAGCGATGAGTGCCTGAACTCCGGGCGCTCGCAAATTATCGGGGGTAAATAATTTACTCATGATCATAATGCATTCTTGTTGTTCTTATTATACCCATCTTTTTGATGCTACAATAATGAGAGGATTATTCGCTCACAAAAAAAATATGGGACGAGGAGATCATAATATAAAGAAAGAAATAAAGAAGCCAAAGAAGAACGCAAAGAAGTAATTTCAAAGAAACCGCAAGTAGCGGTTTCTTGGTACAAAAAAGAGTTTCTTCCCCGCCCAAATGTTATGCACAGGATTCTTGCGATAACTATTGAAGTCGTAAAACAAAGGCGTAGAGTTATACGAGGTGCACCGTAGCAAAACCTCCCTCGGAAGGAGACTCAACATGGAGACTGGACTGACATTACAAGAATATCTTTCCCTTCAACTAAGCGAGATACTGAGCTCACTCAACCGCTGGGGCGCAGGATTAGCGCTCGGACATGAGCCCAATGAAGACGAGCTCGCTCACTACTATGTTGCATGTGGCGCGAGCGACCGATTCCGCCAAACGCATCCAAGATGTGATGCATAACAAAGAATACTTCAGAACTCCCGCACTTGGCGGGAGTTTTCTTTTCTTCCTTTATCCAAGGTCCGACCTTGGACTAACTCAGTTAAGAGCGGGTGATCACGTGTTACAATAGAAAACAATGACTTGGCTTGGATACGCACTCATCTCCGCACTCTTTAGCGGACTTGCATCAATATTTGAAAAACGCACACTCAACAGACTGCACTCCATCGACTTTTCCGCCGCGATCGCTTTTACAACCGCACTTATCACCCTCCCCATACTCTTCACATCATCATGGGAAAAAGTAACTCCACTTACGCTCCTTATTATGTTCGTGATTTCGCTCTTTGCGGCATGGGCGTTCATTAGTGTTACGCGCGGCATACGTCATATGGAGATCAGTCTTTCCTCCCCACTCTTTCTTCTTGGTCCACTCATCACCACACTCCTTGCATTCATTCTCCTTGGCGAACGGATCAGCTCGCTACAAGTGACGGGAATGATAATACTTCTCCTTGGAACATATATTCTCGAAACAACGCATTTTATGAAGGTCGGCGAATTTTGGAATAATATTTGGAAAAATAAATACACGCAATACATTCTCCTCGGGCTTATACTCTATGCATTCACCGCAATAGGCGACCGCATCATACTTGGAACATTCGGTGTCCCCGCCGCACTTGAACTTGCAATTGTACAGTGCTTCATCGCGATAGAGTTCCTTTTCTTAACTTGGCATCACCGTGGTTCACCCATAGCTTCGATCAAGCTCGTACAAACACACTGGAAGAGTATCATTCTGCTTGCCCTCCTCATGATCACCTATCGCTATTTTCATGCGCTCGCCATCGCGCTTGCAGCCGCAGGACTTGTGACCGCGATCAAGCGGAGCACATCACTTTTTTCCACCATCATCGGAGGAAGCCTTTTCCACGATCACGGCATCTGGCGCAAAACCACCGCCTGCCTCATCATGCTGATCGGGGTGTATCTGATCGCGATGTAGCAGATACAAAAATTCTCACTTAGTGGGAGTTTTTCTTTCAATACCCCGAATAAAGCAACATTTGCTATACTTTACTGATGGAAATACTCATCAACGTTCTTCAAATACTTGGAATTTTAGCACTTGGCTTTTTTATACTTCTGGCATGGCTCACAGTTCTTGCATTCTTTTTTCTCAGAAAAAAATACTTCAAAATACGTGAACTTTATCGTGGAAAAAAGAATTTCTTTTCTGTAATTATTTTCCCTTTTATCGACTGGGTATTTAACACATGGGATTATATAGACAAAACTGGTGAATATAAAAAACCACTTTATCACTACACACCAAAACAATTCTTTCTCACAAAACCAGAGCATGATTGTTTTAATACACTCATGGAAGCAGTTGGTGGTGAGTATTATATTTTTCCTCAAGTAAAACTAGATAAATTCCTAGATGAACACAATAAGGGGCAGAAGTGGGCTGCCGCCCTGAGACACATTAATCAAAAGTCAGTAGACTTTCTTTTGTGTGACAAGGTCTACCTCAACCCAAAACTCGCAATCGAACTTGATGACTCAACCCACGATCGCCCCGATCGAATAGAGCGCGACGGCGAAGTTGAGCGAATTCTTAGCGACGCTCATTTCCCTCTCTTACGTTTAAAACACTCAGACTATTCCTCGGCCGAAGTAATTAAATTAAAGATTCGCGAATCGAATACATAAATAAAGAGTTCCAGATACACAAAAACCACTCGAGTGAGTGGTTTTTGTGTATCTTTATAAGAAATAAGGATTTTGGATGCAATACGAAGTCCTGGACCGTCTTGGTGTTCGAGAATCTGTATGAGTTATACTGATTCCGAACCCAAGCGGGAAGGACGAGTAGTGCGCCAAAATTATTTTTTCTTTCCTACCTTTCGGCGAGTGACGATAAAGACGTTAGAATACTTCTTCGGAGAACGAGTCTTCTGACCCTTCCCACAAGGCTTACCCCACTTGGTCTTCGCACGGCGGAGACCACGGCCTCCACGGCCTTCTCCTCCTCCGTATGGATGGTCCACTGGGTTCATTGCAGAACCACGAACAGTTGGGCGGATACCCTTCCAGCGATTACGTCCAGCCTTTCCTTCCTTGCGGAGCTTGTGCTGATCGTTCGATGCTTCACCGATAGAAGCCCAGCAGGTCTCAGGGACCTTGCGTACTTCTGATGATGGCATCTTTAAGAATGCGTAACCACCGTCATTCGCGATCATCTGCACGAAGTTACCCGCAGAGCGAGCGATCTTCGCACCTCCCTCAGGGTGGATCTCGACGTTGTACACGAATGTACCGACGGCGATATTCTTAAGAGGAAGACGATTTCCTGGAGCGACTGGTGCCTTTTCAGACGTAATGATCGTTGCACCCTTCTTCACACCCTTTGGCGCTACGATGAAACGGCGCTCACCGTCTTTGTAGCACACGAGTGCGATGAATGATGTGCGAAGTGGGTCGTATTGTACCGACTCAACCTTTGCAGGGATATCACGCTTGTCGAACTTGAAGTCGACGGTGCGAAGAAGATTCTTGTTTCCTCCTCCACGATGACGCATCGTGATGCGACCATCGGCATTGCGTCCACCGGTACGCTTCATTCCCTTCACGAGTGACTTTGGCTTCTTTTCGACGCCTGAAAGCAACTCTTTATAAGGAGTGAGGATCGTATTGCGGCGTGACGGTGTTGTTGGTTTGAATGATTTCATAGGAGGAAAATTATATCACTTCAATCTTATCACCCGCCTTTAAATACACGAGTGCCTTCTTGCCTGCCTGGCGCTTTGATTGCGTGCGGTTTGTACGAGGATTCTTCATGGTCTTTGCCTTTGTGGTCATCATTGCGATTTTCACAGGGCTTACCTTGTAGAGTTTCTCGATAGCTTGGCGTACGTGCACCTTGTTCGCGCGCATGTTCACTTCAAAAGCGTAGACATTCTTTTCAGAAAGATCTGTCGCCTTCTCGGTCACATGTGGACGAAGGAGTACTTGTCCGAGATCGAGTCCACCTGTCTTTATCGGTGACTTTGCAACCACCTCAGTGATCGCGGTAGCACCCTCTTCTTTCTCTACCTTCTTTACGGCTGTTTTTGCAGCTGGTTTTTTGTTGAAGATTGCCATAATTATGCGTTCTTAGACTCGATAACTTTCACGCTCTCCTCCGGATTCGCGAAGATGACGTATTTGTACGTAAGCAAGTCGACCGGGTTGACGGTATTCACCGTACCAACCAATACATTGCCCATGTTTTGAAAACTCTTTTTTACGTTCGCATCTGCCTTCGAAAGAATGACATATGCTGCGTTCTTGCGACGTGTTCCCACTGCCTCGTAACCGGAAATAGATCCAAGCTTTGTGAGTGTTGCACGTGCATCCTTTGTCTTTGGTTCGCTCATTGCAAGATCTGAGACAAAGAGCACTTCACCGTCCTTGAACTTTCGCGAAAGAACAGTAAAGAGTGCCTTCACCTTCATCTTGCGATTGATCTTCTGTGAGTAGTCTTTCTCATTGCGTGGACCGAATGTCACACCACCGGTGCGCCAAATTGGTGAACGAGTAGAACCGTGACGTGCACGACCTGTACCCTTCTGTGCCCATGGCTTTTTGTTGCTTCCGGACACCTCGCTGCGATCCTTTGTGTGCGCACTCGACTGACGTGCATTTGCCTGCATTGCCGTCACCACCTGATGCACGAGATCAGAGTTCCAAGAAAGTCCGAAGACTGCCTCGGGAAGCGTGATCGATCCTGCTTTCTTTGAGTCAGCAGCATAGATCGTTGCGTCGAGATTGATTGATTTCTTTGTAGTCATATATTATGCGTTACCCTTAATCTCAATCAATGTCCCGCGGCGACCCGGGATCGCTCCCGACACGAGAAGTAAATTGTTTGTTGTATCAACAGCAAGAACCTTGAGGCCCTTTACCGTGACACGGTCACTACCCATGCGTCCTGCCATGCGTGTACCTGCGACAACGCGCTGTGGTCCTGTTGCACCGATAGATCCTGGTTCACGCTCAGAATGCTTCTGACCGTGGGTGCGCTGTCCTCCGCGGAAACCGTGGCGCTTCACAACACCCTGGAAGCCTTTACCCTTTGAGACACCCGAGATCTCGACTGCATCACCTGCGGCAAATGCCTCGACGGTAACCTTGTCTCCAACTTTGATATCTGCATCAACACCGGCCTTTGGGCGGTATTCGCGAATGAACTTGAATGTTCCAAGTTCCTTAAGAGCGCCGAGTTGCGGCTTTGCAACACGCTTCGGAAGCTGTGTCCCGAAACCGAGCTGCACCGCTTCGTAACCGTCCTTCTCTTTCGTGAGGAGCTTTGTCACTGTGACAGGGCCCGCAGAAAGCAAGGTTGCGGCAACGCACTTCCCGTCTTCTGAGAAGTACTGCGTCATCTCTTGTTTTGTGGCTAAAATAAATTTCATAGTCTGGTCGTTTCTGTAATTGAGTATCATGTCCCTAAATGAGAACAATCATATCCGCATAGATATAGAGAGAAGCTCCACTCTCCGATAAGAGAGCGGGTCTTCTTCCCTAAAAACATGTGGAGAACTTGGAGCAAAACTTTTTACAGAAATGCTCGAAAGTTGTTCATCATTACATCATCTTGACGTCGATGTTGACGCCAGAAGGAAGTGTAAGATTGGTAAGTGCTTCGATCACCTTTGGTGTTGGGTTCATGATATCGATCAATCGCTTATGTACACGCATCTCGAATTGCTCGCGAGCGTCTTTATAAATGAATGTCGAACGATTCACCGTATACTTTGTGATCTGCGTTGGCAGAGGGATTGGTCCCAATACTTTTGCATCATAGCGAAGTGCAGTGTCCATGATCTGACGCACTGAAGCATCAAGGATCTTGTACTCATACGCACGCACACGAATACGAAGCTTTGTGACTGCATCCTTCTTTACGCTCGCGCTCTTTTTTGATTGTTCGGCTGTAGTAGTCATGACTTTTCAATGTGGAGTAACAATAGTTTAGGTTTATGCGACGATCTTCGTTACAACACCTGCACCGACAGTGCGTCCTCCTTCGCGAATAGCGAAGCGGCTCTGCACTTCAAGTGCGACAGGGGCGATAAGCTTCACCTTGAATGTCACAGTGTCACCAGGCATAACCATTTCAACACCCTCTGCGAGAGTAACCTCACCGGTTACGTCTGTTGTGCGGATGTAGAACTGTGGCTTGTAGCCTGAGAAGAATGGCGTATGGCGACCTCCTTCCTCTTTCGAAAGGATATATACTTCTGACTCGAACTCTGTGTGTGGAGTAACAGAACCAACTGCTGCCAACACCTGGCCGCGCGTAATATCCTCCTTCTTCACACCACGAATAAGGATACCTGCGTTGTCGCCGGCCATACCTTCTTGGAGTGACTTGTTGAACATTTCGATACCGGTCACGACAGTCTTTGCAGTCTTTGTGAAACCGACAATTTCGATTTCCTGACCAACCTTCACAATACCGCGCTCGATACGACCTGTTGCAACAGTACCGCGTCCTTCAATTGAGAAGATGTCCTCAACTGGCATAAGGAAAGGCTTGTCCTTGTCGCGCTCTGGAACTGGGATGTATGTGTCGAGTGCATTTGCGAGCTCAAGCACCTTCTGTGCCCAAGGATCCTCAACGCTTGTTGATTCAAGAGCCTTGAGTCCTGAACCACGGATGACTGGGCAGTTTGCACCGTCAAATCCCTGCTTTGTGAGAAGCTCACGAACCTCTTCCTCAACGAGCTCAACAAGATCCTGGTCATCAACCATGTCTACCTTGTTCAAGAAAACAATGATGCGAGGAACACCGACCTGCTTTGCGAGGAGGATGTGCTCACGAGTCTGAGGCATAACACCGTCAGTCGCTGCAACAACAATGATCGCGCCGTCCATCTGAGCAGCACCGGTGATCATGTTCTTGATATAGTCAGCATGGCCTGGAGCATCGATGTGTGCGTAGTGGCGAGTTGCTGTTGAGTACTCGTTGTGTGAGAGAGCGATAGTGATACCGCGCTCGCGCTCCTCAGGAGCTGAGTCGATCTCATTCACACCCTTCATCTTCACATCGTTACCTGCCATGTGAAGCACGTGTAATATCGCAGCGGTGAGTGTAGTCTTTCCGTGGTCAACGTGACCAATGGTACCGACGTTCACATGCGGTTTCGAACGATCAAAATCTGCCATATATGGTTTTGATTAAAAAATAAAAATGATAATAAATAAGCGGTAATGGGCGAAGGGCTCATTACATTATTCCACGTGCTTGTCGTTTGTTTTCCTCCTTTTCAAGTCCTGTGGGACGAGAAACTAAAAAACGCACTCGATGCGACGTCAGGACAGTCTACCAGATAAGGCAAAAAGGTCAACATTTAAGCCTATTTTTATAACCATATTATCCACAGGTTTCTCCACACTCCAAGACTCATCCTTTGAGTGGGGAAATTCATACACTATCAACACTTTTTTCTATTTACTTTGGAGTAAGGCGTCAAAATTACGGGGAAATAGCATTAAATCCATATTTATAGCCATATTTTAAGAAATACACCAATTATCCCCGTAAAATACCCTATTTTTCCACAGGTTTCTCCACTTTTTTGCTAATCTTCCTTGTTTTTCGCCTTTCGTACCACCAATAAAGATATAAGCCGAGGAGTGAGACGACATTCGGGATGAATATCTGTGGATGCCCCCAACTGATGCCCGAAAACCCATAATCAGAAACAGGCCAAAGAAAGGGTGTCGGGAAAAAAGATTTATCGTGAGTGAAAATATCTATAAAAATATGAAGTCCCCACGCGCTCATTTCCCAAAGTGGCTTTTTTCGAATCGCCCATACAAGGAAAAATGCGCCCAAGAAAACAATAAGGCTATGGGTGACATCATATACAGCAAAAACATATGGTGGGATGTTCGCATAACCGTTCCCCGGTTCAGGATGCATGATCGTGCCACCGAGAAAAGCCCAACTGATGATCATCCAGATAAAAAGTGGTCCGAACGCAAGAAAGTCAGGCACGATACCAAAAACGAACGCAGACCAAAAGCTAAATTTGCTTTTTCTACCAAATGCGACCCCACCCCAAAGCCCATGAGAGAAAATATCCATGAATCTAATTATATATCATGATCAAAGAAAATGACGCACGACGTGAGCATCGCCCATTAACTCGTTGCAACGCCAAGCATCTGAGCTATCTCAACCCAATTCTTCACATGGAGAAATTCTTTTCTATCCGTAAAAAGTGCCCGCTGATCATAGAGTATTCGATTTTCCACCGATGGCATTG
>DAIUCR010000004.1:54695-65297 GCA_036846065.1 Patescibacteria group bacterium
TCCGTAAAAAGTGCCCGCTGATCATAGAGTATTCGATTTTCCACCGATGGCATTGCACCGAGCACGCGAATCTCATCATCGATATAGTGCGTCACGTGAAGCATCTTCGCAAGAACATCTTTTTCTTCCGGAGACACAACAAAGAAAGCATTTTCCGTAGTAAAGTATTCGCCCCATAATCCTCTTCGTTCAAGAAGATGGAGCGCACTCTGGGGGTCTTTTCGCCTCGAAATAAGGAAATACGGGATTTCATGTTCGCGGAGTGTCGCTAATCCGTTAAATGCTCCCTCCATGAGTGGAGCGGAGAGCGCATCATCAGTATCATCATAGAGTTGTCCCTGTATTTCATGATATATCTCTTCGGGAAACAGTGAGCGCATGATCTCAGAATGCGTTTCTTCCGGCGTAAGGGCAACACCATAATGAAGAGCGATGCGCATCTTGTTTTGCGTATGATCAACGATGACCCCATCGAGGTCAAATCCGACAATGATTTTTTGATCTTGGGTAGGCATGAAAATGACGATTCTCTCTTATACTACCAGAAGTAAGGCACATTGAGAGGAGGGCTTCAAATGAGTACCTCAACACACCAGCAACTAGAATCTCTTGCAAAGAAGATACATGATTATCTCCGCACTGAGGAGCGCTATGACCCCGAATTCATTCCGCCACCGTTCTTTATTGAATTCACCGGACCAGCATCATCAGGAAAATCCACATCAATACGTGAACTGTACAACTTTCTCCGTCGACATGGTTTCCGCGTACTCAAACCACAAGAGGGTGCGGAAGTCATTCAACACATCCCACGTACAACACCGCTCTACAATATTCGCACGGGAATGTACGCACTCACACAACTCATCGATCTTGCGCAAGGGCACATGTACGATGTCGTACTCTTTGATCGGTGCGTCTACGATGCGCACACATGGATGTCATACTGGCGCGAGAAGCAACTTCTCACTGAAGAAGAGTGCCGCCATTATCAAACCTATTTTCTTTCACCATTCTGGCAAAAAGAGATCACCATCGGATACATCATGGTCTGTGATCCAGAGATCGCTGCGCGTCGCGAGTTACGTATCGCACTTTCCGATAAATTGGGCGACTCCACAAAACCCGCATCCATCGCAAAGATCCATGCACACTTCGTGAATACTTATGAGACGCTCAAGGATACACATCCCCAACTGCAACTCATCGACACGTCGACGCTCACTGAATCTCAGATGGTCGAAACGATCGGCACCCGCACACTGGAGATCCTCGAACAAAAGATCCGAGAACGCGCACGGAGCGTAGAATAGAAGCATTACAGCGAACCATCAAAGGTTCGCTGTTTTTTTACAAGACACAAAGAGGCACCCTATCCGCGACGAAGCTCGGCTTCGATCTGACTCACCTCCTGATTATGAAACATGATATCTTGTTTCAATCGTGCATGTTCCTGTTTCTTATGCTCGATCTCTTGCTCCTTTCTTGCTTCTTCTTGTCTGAATCGTTGTATCTGAAGATCTTTTTCATGCACATGTTCACCACCGGTCTTTGCGCTATAGTGCTCAAGCTCATACTGTCGACGAAATTCTTCTTTCTCTTTCATGAGTTCTCGCGTCTCTTCTTTTATCACCGCAACCTCTCGTTCTTTTGCCTCGATCTGCTGCTTCAGAAGCACTATCTCCCGTTCGATCTTTTGCGTTGCATCACTGCGATGGCGAAGCTCTTGTTCTTTCTCGCGAATACCTTGCTCTGCCTGCTTCGTGATACCCTCATCTTTTTTAAGAGCAGTCGCCATGTTGTGCTCTTCATTTTCCGTGCGCTTCAGGTCGGCGCGTACATGCTCGAGCTCATTTTCGATCCGCAACATATCTCGCTCGATATCATGAAGACGGCGCTCACGGTCACCGACTTCGATCTTCTTCACACGCAAACGATTCTCCAATTGCATACGCTTTTGCGCGGAAGCAGGATCGGAAGCGCTCGAACTACTTCCCGTGTGTGGATTGTATGGCATCATGATCTTTCTATAATAAGTGAATAAAACTACATACGCAAAAGTGTATGCTGAAGCTGAGACAGCGCACGCTGTTCCTCGGACACAGTCACGGACATTGCACTGATCGTCTTCTCAAGTGTGATCTTCTCTTCTTCCATTTGCTTGATATTTGCTTCTGCGCGAGAAACAGAGAACCCATTATCATCATCTTCCTTATCAATATCTTTTGAAAGAATAGGGATCGCACGCACGGAAGCCTCATCGCCATTACCCATTCCCACGGTCATGCGATAGATCTTTTTTTGTTCAAAATCGATAGCATCTTTTTCTTGCATGATCTTCATCTCAAGCGCATGGAGCTCTGTTTTTTTGTGACGTAATTTCTGATCGAGCTCACTTAAGACAAGCGCGCGCTTCTTCATGTCCGCACGCATTGCGTTATGACGTTCATCCTCTTTTTTTGCAAGATCGTCAAAAAATGCACGGTCATCTTTTCCTCGCTGCGCGTTGAATTCGTCGGAGCGAAGACGTTCGGGGTCGTTTTCAGTATCATCCTCTTCATATTCATCTTCATCGTCATACATATACCAAACATCATAACAAAAACACCCCATCTCTGCGACGGGGTGTTTTTGAGATCTATCGTTTTTCGAAATTATTTTCCGCGAGCCTCAATGATCGTTGCTGCAACATTTGATGGAACAGGAACGTATTCTGCCGGCTCCATGGTGAATGTTCCACGACCTTCAGTCATCGAACGAAGTGTGGTTGCATAACCAAACATTTCTGCGAGTGGAATCATCGCCTTTGCGACCTTGAGCATACCACGGTCCTCCATTGCGTTCACCTGACCACGACGTGATGCGACAGAACCAGTGACGTCACCCATGAATTTATCAGGGAAGACGATCTCAACAGACATAACAGGCTCGAGAAGTGTTGGACGTGCTTTCTTTGCTGCCTCCTGAAGCGCCATCGATCCTGCGATCTTGAAGGCGATTTCTGATGAGTCAACATCATGGTATGAACCATCATAAAGCTCGACAGAGACATTGACGAGCGAGTAGCCTGCAACGACTCCGCGCTCCATACCCTCCTTGAGACCCTTCTCAACAGCAGGAATGAACTCCTGAGGAATAAGACCTCCCTTGATCGAGTTGAAGAACTCGAAGCCATCGCTGCGCTTTACGTTCTTTGGAAGATCCTCTGGTTTGATCGAAAGATCCATTGGCTTTACCTTGATCTTTACGTGTCCGTACTGACCGCGACCACCAGACTGCTTGATGTACTTCACTTCCGCCTCTGATTCACCCTGAATGGTCTCACGGTACGCAACCTGTGGCTTACCAGTGTTACACTCAACGCTGAATTCGCGCTTCATGCGGTCAACAATGATGTCGAGATGAAGCTCACCCATACCCCAGATGATGGTCTCACCCGTCTCAGGATCACTCGTCACGCGGAATGTTGGATCTTCGGCGGCGAGGCGTCCCAGTGCGAGACCCATCTTCTCCTGATCTTGCTTTGTCTTTGGCTCGATACGCATCGAGATAACTGGCTCAGGAATGACGATGCGCTCAAGAATGATAGGACTGTCTTCACTGCAGAGTGTATCTGAGGTGAGAGTATCCTTAAGACCAACCGCAGCAGCGATCTCTCCTGCGAACACCTTCTTCACTTCCTCACGCTCATTTGCATGCATACGAAGAATGCGGCTGATGCGCTCTTTCTTTCCCTTTGTTGCATTGTATACATACGAACCTGACTCAAGCGTACCCGAGTACACGCGGAAGAATGCGAGTTGTCCCACGTATGGGTCGGTCGCGATCTTGAATGCGAGCGCAGAGAATGGCTCACTATCGTCAGCGTGACGGAAGATCTCTTCGTCAGTCTTTGGGTCATGACCCTTTGTTGGAGGAATATCGAGAGGACTTGGGAGGTAGTCAACAACCGCATCAAGAACGAGCTGCACACCCTTATTCTTGAGTGCAGTACCAGTGAAAACAGGAACGAGTTTGTTCTCAATGACCGCCTTGCGGAGGACGCGCTTGAAATCATCCATTGAAGGCTCTTTTCCTTCAAGATAATCATTCATGAGGGCTTCGTCATTCTCAACGACAGATTCGATCATCATGTTACGATACTTTACTGCATCAGCCTTGTACTCCTCGGGAATGTCATGGAACACGAGCGTGTTACCCATCTCTCCCTCGAACGTTACGTACTTCATCGTAAGAAGATCGATGACGCCAGAGAAATTCTCTTCTTCACCAACGGGAATCTGCATACGTATCGCGTTCTTGGTCAAGCGATCCAAGATACTTTGGTATGATTTCTCGAATGATGCACCCATGCGGTCAAGCTTGTTGATGAAACAGATACGAGGAACCTTTCCTTCATCAGCATAGCGCCAGTTCGTCTCAGACTGTGGCTCAACACCCGCAACACCGTCGAACACCACCACCGCACCGTCGAGCACACGGAGTGAACGCTTCACTTCGATCGTGAAGTCAATGTGCCCCGGAGTGTCGATAAGATTGAAGCGATGCTTTCGTGAATCATCACCCTTTGGCATGTATGTTGGACTCCAAAATGCTGTTGTTGCAGCAGAGGTGATCGTGATACCACGCTCACGCTCCTGTTCCATCCAGTCCATGACCGTTGCACCTTCGTGCACTTCACCGATCTTGTGTGATACACCGGTATAAAAGAGTACGCGCTCTGATGTCGTCGTCTTTCCTGCGTCGATATGCGCAATGATACCGAAGTTACGAACCTTTACTAATGGGTAATCTCGTTCCATAGAATACGTAATAAAATGAATAAATAATGATAATTCCTCTAAAACAAAAATGCCTCCCTAAGGCAGATATGTGCGTACTATATAGAAGAAAGTCCATTTCGGCAAGATATCCAAGACGAGTCTTTACAAAAATAAATTTTACTGCATAATTCCCAACAGACACAATTTGAAGTGAGGAGGAAGCATTGTGAATACAGCTTGCCCAAAGACAACGCCGTACACCTATCACACGGAGCGAGAAGCGCGCTACATGCAGGAATTACTCGAGATCGAGAGATCTGGAAGATATCGCGGAGATATCGATGGACTCAAGGCTCAAGCCCTAGAAAACGCATGCTCAAGCGAACTCATCGATGCAACAATGAACTTGCTTCACAAGCGAGTGCGCATCGCATACAAAGACAGGATCTTCGGAACGGAACACGCTGTATCCCAGATCGTTCGTGTAAATAATGTACGCGCAGACGAACGAGCATGTTTCGGGATCGTGTGCAAAAATGACGGAAAAGGATCGGAAGAAACGCTTCCGATATTCCCGAGCACAAGAATATTTATCCTCAAAGAAGAATCGGCAGTAGTTGAGCCCGCAATGCATTACTACTGAAAAATAAAACCGCCCCATTGGGGCGGTTTTTAAATTTGCCATTCGTCAGAGCCACTGTTTGAGTTGAGGCAAGAACAAGTCGGGAAGTTCAAGAATACCACCCTTATTGTGCACAAGAAGGTCTGCGAGTGGACGAAGCGACCCGATCTCTCTTTCCGCCTCAACATCGCCAAGTGACTGAAATTGCTCAAAGGAAAGTTCGGCATCACCAGACTTCTCATTGCGGGCGCGATGCCGCTGCCACCGTACCCGCTCGTCTAAATGAATATAAATAAGGCGAAAACGTGGATTCTTCTTTAGTGCATCAATATCTGACGGACGGCGAATTCCGTCAACGATCACGATGGGGCTTTGTGAATCAACCTTGCGTACACGCTCCATGATCCCGCGCTCAAGAACATCCTGCCCAAAGAGGCGTCGCAGTTCCGTCGAAAGATCCTGAAGGTCTTTCGTACGCACTTCCTTCGGCAACCCCAGACCATGGTCACGCACAAATACATTGAGCCAAGAATAGAACTCCCGCAGTGCGTCGGAAAAACGAAACGATGGTGTGCCAGGATACGCATCCTTCACGATCTGAGTAGCAGCACCCTTCCCCGACCCCATTTTTCCCGCAAAGCCAAGTATCAACTTGTCTTTTTCCATAACAGACCTCCAACAGTGAACAATCTCTGTCCATCCTAAGCGAAGGAACGCCATCACGCAAACTAAGGAGAAAACAAAAGCCACCCTTTTTCTGGGTGGCAATTTCTTTTTAAAGCACGTGATTTACTTCGGGGGGAGGTGGAGGGAGACTCTCTTCATCTAAGTTTATTTCTGCTGGTGGTTTTGGCAAATAATCACCGCCGTAAAACACGCCATCCTCTTCGACGAGATACTGCTTCCCTTCTGTATTTGTTTGAAGCTCCTCTTCGTTAATAATAATTTCCTCGGGCAAACCCTCCATGTTAAATGATTCGGACATACACTCATCGTATAAAAAAAGAATCAAAAACACAAGACCCATCTATGCGAAACAAAAAATCACCCAAGTGGTGATTTTTTGCAAGAAGTCTTTGGGTTTTCGAGTGCAGTGCGAGATGCAGAGGAGCGATACTTCGGAGATGTACGGATAGTACTTCGACGAAGTTCGTGACGAATGCAACGAAGCAATGTGCCGAAAACACGGAGATTTTACCAGGCGAAGTGCGCGAAAGCTTTATTTGCCTCAGCCATCTTGTGCACGTTCTCACGCTTCTTGATAGCTTCTCCTTCGTTCTTTGATGCGGCGATGAGTTCAAGCGCAAGCTTCTTTGACATCGGAGCTCCTTTCTTTGAACGAGCAGCATCGATGATCCAGCGGAGTGCGAGGAACGTACGGCGCTCAGGGCGAACTTCACGAGGAACCTGGTAGTTTGCACCACCGACACGGCGTGAACGAATTTCCATCACTGGTCCTGCGTTACGAAGTGCTGCCTTATAGGTCTCAATAGGATCTTCAACCTTCAGAATTGTTTTGATCTCCTCAAATGCATCATAAACGACTTTCTCGGCGATTGCCTTCTTGCCGTCCCACATGACGTAATTAACGAGCTTTGAAACTTCAGCTGAATTGAACTTGAAGTCAGGCTTTGGAATGTTACGATTTTTTACTGGTCTACGCATAGGTCTGTGAATTAATCTTTCTTACCAGGATTCTTTGCTCCATAGAGAGAGCGACCCTGCTTACGCTTATCAACGCCGGCAGCATCAAGACGACCGCGCACGATAGTGTAGCGCAAACCGACGTCCTTCACGCGACCACCACGAACAACAACCACGGAGTGCTCTTGAAGCTTGTGTCCTTCTCCCGGGATATATGCAGTGATCTCCATTCCATTCGTGAGGCGCACACGTGCAACCTTACGGATAGCGGAGTTTGGCTTACGAGGAGTCATTGTAGTGACCTTCGTACACACACCACGCTTAAATGGTGACGAATAGTAGATAGGGCGATTCTGTATCGAGTTGAAACCGCGACTCATAGCCGCCGCCTTTGATTTGGGGCGAACCATCTTGCGATTCTTTTTTACTAATTGATTTATCGTTGGCATAACAGAAATTGTTCAGATAATTCCCTTCCCTTAATTCGCCAGCCATGGCAGTTGGTAGGACCGCCACGCGAAGCAAGGAGACTTGTTTTATTTCCATCAAAAAATGAAACACAAAACAAGGTGCTGGGTAGGGACACTGTAATACATGGCACTAAAAAAAGCAAGGAAAAAGACTGGGTTTGTCTTTCACCTAAGAGAGCACGAACAACCAATAGATAAGATATACGAGCGGAAGAATGTATTTCCAAAGGAAAAAGGCAAAAATAATGATCAAAATCAACGCATAACGCTCAAGATAGTCGCCAATATAGCGTAAACGGAGAGGAAGTGCGTTCATGAGGACTTTTGAGCCATCAAGAGGGGGTATTGGCACAAGATTGAATATTGCCAAGAAAATGTTGATATATATGACAAGTTGGACCATGCCCATCATAGAATCCTCCATGTTTACACCATAAAATCGCAAAAACATCCCAAAAATGAAGGCTATTCCGAGGTTGGTAAGCGGGCCAGCAAGCGCAACCTTCGCATCTCCCCATTTTTGATCCCGTAAATTATAGGGATTATAAGGAACAGGCTTTGCCCAGCCGAAAACAAAGCCCCCCGGCATAAGCGCAGTCACAACAGGAACAAGGATGGAGCCAATGGGATCAATGTGTTTTGATGGGTTCATTGTGAGGCGTCCAGCCAAACGAGCGGTTGGATCCCCTAAATATTGAGCCATATATCCATGAGAAACCTCGTGTGCGACAACAGAGAACACGAGTATTGCGATGGAAAAAATGGCATGAATGATATCAAACTCTTGCATAGTGGTAAGACCCATGATAGCATGAGCGCCACTAAAGGAAAAACATATGGCATCTTCAAACCAATGCAAAATCTGTGACAAGGGAACCCGCGTCGTTGGACATTATTCAAATCGCATCCGTGCGACCAAGTTCAACCCGTCAGGAAACCAGCGCAAGTATCCCAATCTCCAGTGGGCTGCACTTCCAAAAGCGATCGGTGGTGGACGCATCAAGATCTGCACACGCTGCATCAAAGGAAACAAGCACCTCGAGATCACCGCAAAGTAATTTTGCTCAAGATCAAAAAACCCGACACTCTGTGTCGGGTTTTTAGCACCACATCATCTTCTCACTACGGTAAGTCCGTCGCTCTCAAAAAGAATATTTCCCTCAACCCCAGTTGAGAGCATTGGAATATGAAATTCTTCAAGTCTATCGAGCACTTCTTTATGGGGGTGTCCATACCGATTATCAAGACCTGCGGAGATGATCGCCATATCAGGATGTACCGCAGTAAGAAAAAGAGGTGACGTGGATGTACGAGACCCATGATGACCCAGCTTGAGTACATTCGCATGCAAACGAAGTCCATCTCTTGCGACAACGTGTTCCTCGAGCGAGCTTGGAAGATCTCCAGACAAAAGGAATGATGTTTCTCCATAATAAATACGAAGCACAATAGACGAATCATTTGTCTCCATATGCGTTGTGTCACGATCAGGATAGAGCACCTCGACCACGACGCCATCACCAAGCTCTATCTGCATACCTCTTTGCGCAACAAGATGCGCAGAACCTTCTTCTTTTATCAAACGTGCCATTTCATCATGTACGCCATTCTCGGAACTCGCACCAGAAATGAGGGTTGCGGAAATATCAAAACGATCGAACACCTCAATGAATCCGCCAATATGATCCATGTCCGGATGAGAGAGCACGGCAATATCGATCGAGCGGTCATAAAAAGGCATCACTCTCGAAAGACTACGTAATACTTTTCCCGACGGAGGCCCTGCATCATAAAGCAACTGATTACCATTCGGCGCCTGAATAAAGACGGCGTCACCTTGTCCAACATCGAGGAACGCCACAGTGAGCGCATGACGATGATCAAGAAACTGGAGGGCGATGAATAGGTCGACAAGAAGAAGTCCTGTAGCAATAAGGAGGAGTGGATGATGTGTCACCCATACGGGAACCTTCTTCGTAAACATCATACTACGTTAAACGAGAGTCTCCGCTTTAGCAAATCACACGCGAGGAAGTGCGGAAACCAAGTTCTTCACATCAAGATGAGGTCATGCTAGGGTGAGCGAAAGAGAGGTTCTTTACATTTATCGCCACAAGGAGAAATATCATGGCAAATGATGGCATACGCTCGATCACAGTCATTGCATCACCCGAGATGGAGCATATCGCAAAAAATGTTTATGAAGAGCTTGTGAGGACGGAGCATCGCGCAACCTTTCAAGTTGTTCAATACACGCAATTCGCAAACAAAGAGATCAAACCAAAGATCGCGGAAACGGTTCGTGACACGGTCGTCTATTTTTTTCATTCACTCTACTATCCTGAGCCGAATGAGAGCATTATTCGCATGATGCTCGTCTGTGACGCACTGCGCGGAGGATCGGCAAAAGGAATAAGACTCATCATTCCGTATATTCCGTACCAACGACAAGACCGTAAAGATGAATCACGCGTACCGATCTCCGCTCGTGTCTTCTGGGAATTCATGCAGACCAATCGTTGCATCACTCACGCGATCACGATGGATATGCACTCCGACCAACTCCAAGGATTCACGGACATTCCTGTCGATAATTTCCCCGGACGGCGCGTGCTGGCAAAACAATTTCGTGACATCTACAAAGAAGACCTTTCGTCACTACTCGTCGTGTCGCCCGACATCGGAAGCTCAGTGCGCTCAGAGCGATTTGCAAATATGCTCTTTGCGGGAAATCTTCCTCTCGGCCAAACGCCGCCCATGTCGATCATTCAAAAACATCGACCGGCAGCGAATGTCGTTGAGGTAGTGAATATCATCGGCCCATCTGTTCTAGGCAAAGATGTGGTGATGTATGACGACATGATCGACACTGGTGGCTCTATCATCGAGGCAGCAAAAGCATTGAGAGACCTTGGTGCAAAAGATATTTACACCGTCGCAACACATGGAATATTTAGCGGACGAGCAGGAAAGACCGCTGAGCAAAAATTGCGAGACAGCGGAATGCAGATCATCATCACTGATTCTATCCCTCGCGACCGATCCTACTGTGAAGCAAACAAAGATTGGCTCACGGTCATTTCCATAAAAGAGACACTCGCAA